>JAFGSU010000272.1 GCA_016934435.1 Candidatus Zhuqueibacterota bacterium
CGCGACCCGCGCTGGGGCCGCGGCCAGGAAACCTACGGCGAAGACCCCTACCTCACCGGCCGCATGGGCGTGGCGTTTGTGAAAGGACTGCAGGGGGATGACCCAAAATATTTTAAAACCATTGCCACTCCCAAGCACTATGCCGTCCACAGCGGCCCGGAATCCGAAAGGCACACGTTTGACGCCGTCATTGACCAGCGCGAGTTGTACGACACCTACCTGCCCGCCTTTGAAGCGTGTGTCAAAGAAGGCGGCGCGTTTTCAATCATGTGCGCCTATAACCGGTATGTGGGCGAGGCCTGCTGTTCATCACCGACTTTATTGCACAAGATATTGCGCGAGAAATGGAATTTTAAAGGTTATATCGTTTCCGATTGCGGGGCGATCGATGATATTTTCATGCGCCACAAGCTGGTGCCCACCGCTGCGGAAGCATCAGCGCTGTCGGTCAAGGCAGGGACGGATATCAGTTGCGGGCGGACCTATGAGGCTCTGGTCGAAGCAGTCAATAAAGGACTGATTTCTGAACAGGAAATCGATGTGTCGGTAAAGCGCCTTTTTACCGCCAGGATGAAACTGGGCATGTTCGATCCGCCGGAACGGGTGCCGTACGCTCAAATACCGATAAGCGAAAATGATACAGCAAAAAATCGCGCCATCTCCCTCAAGGCCGCGCAAGAGTCCATCGTACTGCTGAAAAATACAAACAACTCATTGCCGCTTAAAAGAGATCTGAAAAAAATAGCGGTGATCGGACCCACGGCGGATTCCTATGCCATGCTGTTAGGAAATTATAATGGCACGCCGTCCAAATATGTCACACCGCTGCAGGGCATCCGCAACAAAGTCTCTGACGCGACAGAGGTAGTGTATGAAGCCGGCTGCAACCTGGTAAAAGAAGGCGCCGTTTCACATGAACTGACAGCAGAGATGGTCAGTGTGGACGGCCAGCCGGGATTAAAGGCGGATTATTTCAACAACAGGAATCTCGAAGGGAAGCCGTTTTATACCAGGATCGATGCTCTGGGCAATACCAACTGGATCTGGGGCGCACGCGTTCCGGGATTGAACTGGCGTGAAGGCGTGTCCATCCGCTGGAACGGCTCATTGTCCGTTCCTGTGACGGGTGACTACAATTTTATCGTCCGTGGCAACGATGGTTACCGGTTGGTCGTCAACGGCCAGGTCGTCGTGGAAGACTGGACCGATCATGAAAATCCAACCACAAACAGTCACGCCATTTCGTTGAAAAAAGGCGAATCCTGTCCCTTTAAATTAGAGTATTTTTTAAGCTCTGGCTGGCCGGAAATCTCTCTTCAATGGGAATTGCAGAGTGTGGATCCGGTTAAAAACGCCATAGAACTGGCCCGTCAGTCCGATGTGATCATTTTCGTCGGCGGCATCACCGCCGAGTTAGAGGGCGAAGAAATGCCTGTGCCTTATGAAGGATTCAAGGGCGGCGACCGCACCAGCCTCAATCTGCCCAAAGCACAGGAGGATTTGATGAAAGCCGTGGCCGCGACCGGCAAGCCGGTGGTGCTGGTTCTGACCAGCGGCAGCGCGCTGGCACCGAATTGGGCCGCGGAAAACCTGCCGGCCATCGTGCAAATATGGTATCCGGGACAGGAAGGCGGCACCGCTCTGGCGGATGTGCTGTTTGGGGATTATAATCCGGCCGGCCGATTGCCGGTGACCTTTTACAAATCCGTCGAACAACTGCCGCCGTTCGAGGACTATCACCTGCCGGGCAGAACTTATCGCTACTTTGACGGTCAACCGCTGTTTCCATTCGGCTACGGCCTGTCCTACACGACATTCACGTACAGCAACCTGCAGACGCCGAAAAAGATTAAAGCCGGCGATGATATCGACGTAACCGTTGATGTCATCAACAGCGGCAAAACAGCCGGCGATGAGGTGGTGCAGCTCTATGTCAAGGATATGGAGGCTTCGGTGCCGGTGCCTATTCAGTCGCTGCAAGGGATAAAACGCATCCACCTGCAGCCCGGCGAAAAGCAAAAAGTAGTCTTTAAATTAGAACCACGACAGTTCGCCGTCATCGACAACGAAATCCGCTACGTTGTCGAACCCGGCATCGTTGAAATTACAGTGGGCGGCGCACCGCCAGGGACAATTTCGGCTACAATCCATGTTGTTGCGAATAAAGTGCGAATTGAGGGAGAGCCATGCATTATTGAATAAAAAAATGAACATCAAGAATGAATACACGAGTCGGCAGGAGATGATCACCAGAAACCATTGCCTGACAGTGATTGAATCTGTTTTAAAACCTTCTGATCCACATGGGATTTTTTGCCCGGTATAAAAGCTGGCAAGAGACCATGGAAATGTCTGCCAGACTTTTAAAATATGCAGGTAACTCAAATGATGCATTGACGTGGAATCGTCCGGATGATCACTGAAATAGAGGCAAAATCCATTCTGCGCAAGCAGAAAAAGATCGATTCCTGGTTCATTTCCAGATACGGTATGAATCTGTATCGTGGCTGCAACCACAATTGCGGTTATTGCGACGGCCGCGCTGAAAGCTATCGGGTGGCCGGCGAATTCGGTCAGGATATAGAAGTCAAGCGCAATGCCTGCGAAATATTAAGGCGCGAACTTGATCCCGAGCGCAGGCGAAAGCCCATTGATTCGGGTTATATTTTACTCGGAGGCGGTGTTTGCGACAGCTATCAACCCGCCGAGCAAAAATATCTTCTCGCACAAAACGCCCTGATGTCCTTGTCCCATTTTTCCCAGCCGGTTCATATACTCACCAAATCCTCGCTCATCGAACGCGACCAAAGTCTGATCAAAGAAATTCATCAACGCAAGGCGGCTATCGTCAGCATGAGCTTTTCTTCGGTGGATGATCGAATCAGCAGAATTTTTGAACCCGGCGTGCCAAGTCCGTCCCGACGGCTGCAAACCCTGGAATTATTCGCCAAAAACAGCATCCCCACCGGAATGTTTCTCATGCCGGTCATTCCATTTATCACCGATACGCCGGAACAGATAACCGCCACGATCCGCGCTGCCATTAATGCCGGCGTCCGGTTCATCATCTTTGGTACCATGACATTAAAAGAGGGACGGCAACTGGACCATTTC
>JAFGSU010000273.1 GCA_016934435.1 Candidatus Zhuqueibacterota bacterium
CCTGACTCGGCACGGAAAAACCGGGCACCGATACCTCGGACAACAGATTGCTCATGGACATTTTTTCCTGCTCCGGTGGCGGCATCAGCGTGGCCACGGCGGTATATTTTTTCGGCAGTAAAAACGATAGACAAAAAACCGCCACTACCGTAATGAAAAATTTCTTCAGGATGAGCCGGCGATGCCGCAACACCATCACCAGATAATCGAGCAAATTTATTTCAATTTTATGTGATTTGAGATCGTTCACAATATTTTTCCTGCCCTGAAGGCTAATATTTCACAAAATATATGCCGTTAATAGTATGATCTTTATATTTTTTCAAATCTCAGAGATCTTACACTATTTCCCCCTGCGCCTCTGCGCCTTTGCGTTCTTTCATTTCAAAAACTAACGCAAGGTCGCAAGAACGCCATGACGCAAAGAGTTCTATTAAAATGATCCAAGTAATTATTTCCTCCCTTGCGCCTCCGCGCCTTTGCGTTTTTTCTTTTACAAAACCAACGCAAGGCCGCAAAGACGCCATGACACAAAGCTTTCTCTCAAAATAATCCAGCAGCCTATTTCCCCTTGCGCCTCCGCGCCTTTGCGTTTCTTCTTTTTCAAAACCACCGCAAGGTCGCCATGACGCAAGAAACCCGATCAAAACCATTTTTCAGCCAGGCATCTCATTCCACCCTTACTTTGACGCATTCTGAATGACCAGAAAAATGGCCGCGATCTGTCCCGCAACCAGCATGGTATCGCGGAAAATCTGCCAGTAATTGTGATCCGGTTTGCGCGGCACCCAGATGCGATCGCCCGGCTGAAACTCGCGCACATCTTCATCGTCTTCAATTTCCCCCGTACTCTTGATGACTTTGGTGCGCCGTTTATCGGCATCCCAGCTGAAACCGCCGGCCTGGGAAATATAGTATTTCAAATTGGCGCCTTTTTTATACAGAACGCCGCCGGATCGCGCCACCCGCCCGGTCACCATCACCACGCGCGGCGTTTTTGGGATCGTGATGATATCGCCGTCCCGCAGGGCAATATCCTGCCTCGAGTCTTTCTTCACCACCAGCCTGTGAAAATCAACCACGATTTCATTGACGCCGGTGCTGTTTTGCTTCATCACCAGGTATTCATACTCCATTTTGCTCATCTGATCCCGCGTCATCTCTCGCAGGCGCTCGAATTCTTTATCTTCGAGCATGATCTCGCGACGGCGGATCAACTTGGCTTCGCTGATCAGCGCGTCCCTGGTGAATCCGCCGCATTCTGCGAGCACATGACTGAGCATGGTAGTGTCTTCGACGATGGCGTAATAGCCGGGGAAAATCACCTCACCGCTCACTTCCACGGTAGCGCCGACCTTCCATTCAGGGATGCGACGGATGAAAACCTGATCATCCGCATCCAGCACCACATCCAGGCTGTCTTCATGCTGCAACAACAACCGCTGCAAATCGACCTCGATGATGACCGGCGCCTTTTTGGGCTCTACCTTGGCGACCTGAGCATTGAGCAGATAGGCGCTGCGTTTGAGACTTCCCGCCTTGAGGATCAGATCACTCAGGCGCATGTTTTCTTCCAGGGCGTATTCGCCGGGCCGGTTAACTTCGCCCTGAATGGAGACAATCTGGCGAGGCACCTGCTCCAATTTCGAGAATACGCGGATAGCGTCCTCATTTTGCAGCACGATGTTGATCTGACTGTCGGCCAGCGCGGCATGATAATCGACATAGCCGATTTGGCGGGCGCCGTTTGCCTGCATCCGGCTCCATTCGATCTTGTCCGGAAAAGCGCGGTCGGTGAGACCGCCGGCTAAATCGAGCAGGTCAGTCAAACGTTCCTGCTTTGTTGGGTTGAGTTCATAGATGGCTGGACGGCTCACTTCGCCATCGATGAGCACCCGGTTGCGGCTGGGTGCAACAAAGATGCGATCGCCGCTCTGCAATAACAGATCGGATCGTATTTCAGGCCGCAGCAGATAGTCGTACAGGTCTACCCGCGTCATCAGGCTGTCGCCGCGGAACAGTTGGATATCGCGCAGCGAGCCGCGTTTGGTCGGCCCCTGCGCCCGGGCCACGGCGTCGAGCACGGTGTTGAGGGCGCTGAGGGTGTAGAATCCCGGCGCCCCCACATCGCCGATGACGGCCACGCGCACCATCTTTGGGGCGATGAGCAGGAGATCGAGGGTATAGTTGCTGTAGAATCGCCGCAGGCTTTTATCTAACAGCCTTTGCATCTCAGCTA
The DNA here is from genome assembly GCA_016934435.1 of Candidatus Zhuqueibacterota bacterium. GTDB lineage: Bacteria > Zhuqueibacterota > Zhuqueibacteria > Residuimicrobiales > Residuimicrobiaceae > JAFGSU01. Next base: position 2,240 of record JAFGSU010000273.1, read on the forward strand.
ATGACAAACCCTGCACCGAAAAGACGCCGGCCGTGGGCAGATAAATTTTACCGTCAGCGGTGACCATGACCTCGAAATTTTCCTGCGCCTTTCCGCCCAAATGGATGCCCAGCCGGTCGCCGGCGCCGATGTAATAGTACTCAGCTGCCACCGGAGTGGTGAATTCTTTATCCGCCATATCCACACCGGTGAAGAAATTGGCGCCAAAGACCTGCAAGCCGGCTGGTTCAGCGACGGCGGTTTGCGCATTTGTGGTCTGAGTCGATGGAGTTTGCAGCGGATTCAATACTTCTACCGGTTGCTGCGCTTTGACTGGATTGAACTGGAGTAAAAACGTGATTGTTAAAAACAGTATGAGATATTTTTTCATCGCTTTATAAATTTGCATAGAGTTTTATTTTCTGATGAACAAAAAAACTTGAGCGCGAGCCCGGCGCTTTGATGTTTTCTATATTTTTTCTGCCGTGCATAGGGAGCTGCTCGATTAGTGCGAATTGGCTTTAATATTATTAAATATAATTAAAATCGGTATACAAGTCAATATATAATGAGTAAATTAAAAAAAGTAGGCATGCAAGGCGGTTTTCATGGAAGGGCTGTTAAAATGATGACTCTGACACATCTGACTGATTTACAGCGTCAGACGGGATGGATCGTGCCAATAACGTCCGATCTCCTGCCCCTATTCCGAAGAGTGTGTGATTACGCAACGCAAAATCACGCCAAGGCGCCAGAGGCAGATGCGCAGCCTGTATATTTATGCTTTTATGACGGATAAATAGCTTCTTTCCTCTAACCGATCCGGACAGCTAATAAAATGCCCCTCAAACCAAGCCCAGATGCTGCAGCAATATCTTGAATCCGATGCCGATGAGGATGAGCCCGCCGATGAGTTCCACGTATTTGCCGGCATAGCCCCCCCATTGTCGGCCCATATACACACCGGCCCCTGAGAAAATAAACGTGGTAAAACCAATAATCAGCACAGCCGGAAAAAGCGGCGTTCCCAGCACGGCAAAAGTCAATCCTACCGCCAAAGCGTCGATGCTGGTGGCGACCGAAAGCAACAGCAGGGTCTTCAGATGGATAGGATCGATGGTTTTACCTTCCTTTTTGACAAAATAGGCTTCGTAGATCATTTTACATCCGACAAAAGCGAGCAGGCCAAAGGCGATCCAGTGATCCACTTCATCGATGAAATACTGCAACCTGTAACCCGCGAACCAACCCAGGACTGGCATGACGGCCTGAAACATACCAAAAAATAGTCCGATTCTCAAGCCGTGCGAACGGTTGGCGTCGGGTATAATAAAGCCGCTGGAGATGGATACGGCAAAAGCATCCATCGATAGACCGACAGCGATCAAAAAGATGGTGAGCAGTTCCACAGGCAGTCCTGATTAAGTAAGAATGATTCGACGATGAAATTCTATCATGGAATCGACGATAGCAATGATTCGTTCATGGCTTTATACCAGCTGACAAAAGTTATACACCTTGCTGATTTAGCTGAAAGAAAAATTAACAACATTTTACATAATTTTCAACTTATTAATCGATAACAAGACAGCGAGATTCGCGAGATGTGGCCATTAAGTGGCGTGCTCGATCAATCGGCAAGGGCTGCTCACGCCATCTCATCGCAGTAAAAGCATCCGACAATCATGATGAAATCCATCACCCTGCAGACGAACAAGGTAGGTTCCAGCCGCGAACGGCTCCATCTCAAGCGAAACTCGATGTCTGCCTGCGGATTTGTCTCCCAACGCCATTTCCACTACTATCCTCCCCCTTAGATCATAAACACACAAGCTCATTCGATCCGGTCTTGAGAGATTAAATTCAATCGTAGTCGTCGTATTGAAAGGATTGGGGAAATTCCGCAATATATTACAGGCTGCCTCCTTTTGCGGGTGGGCAAAAACTGCTGTTGTTACAGTCGGTTCGTGTCCCGGATTGATGGTGAGAAAATTCAGATTGCGCACCGTACAGTAAGGTATATAGCCCCGTGCCAGAGAGCGTGCATAGCTGGAGTCGATCTTGTGCACGGTTGTGGCATCAAAATGCGGAACATCTTCGCTGTCGGCAAAGGGATAATCGATGGTCAGAACCCATTTGCCCTGATTTTTTAAGATATCCAGGCAGGACGCTATTTCCGCGGTGATTTCAGGCGGGGTTTCGGCGCCATCCGCGTCGTAGCCGTAGTATAAATCCTCCTGGCCGATGCCATGTACTGAGGTAAGATAGTCGGGATGCTGGCCGGCCAATTCAGCGGCATTTTGCACAAACAGAAGGAATTCGGGATTTCTTACTTTGCTATAAAAAGAAATGGCGGCGACGAAATCGACCATCTCCCGCGCCGCCGCAGTCCTGCCGCGATCGGCAAAATATTCATAGGCGTCGATGATATCCAGATAAACGCCGTCAAAGCCGGCGATGAGGATGCGATCAAGGTAGGAAAATATGATGTTTTGCCAATCCGCGTGCCAGTATTCCACTTTATAATTGCCCGGCCAGTCGGGATTGGGGCCTTTCAGCCAGGACGGATAAAAGCCCGGCAGCCACGAGTTCTGCCAGTAAAACCGGTATCGTTCCGCCTCGCCGATGCTCATATAGGCAAGGACAATTTTTTCTCCACCGCAGCTGTGCTTCAGGTCGGCGACTTGCTGCGCGCTATAGGCGCCCGCATCACTGCCGTCGGCCGAATAATCCAGAATCACCAGGTCAAAACCCGTTTCTCCGATGCGGTTCAAATCGGCGTCTTGCAGCTGGTAAATAAACTCTGCAATGGTGATATTATTGCCCGAGCATTGCGATTGAGCTATCCCGATTTCTAAAAAGAAACAAAAAGCCAGAACGATACAAAAAAGACAGGTATGCCTTGCAGCGCGAATCAACCGGATCATGATCTACCCCGATTAAGAATTAGGATAACCGCCTGCAATGTAAAATGAACCGGCGATAAGTAGACGGCGCCAGAATCCTGTAACAAGCATCATGTGCGGCGCAATGGGCAATTTATTCCGCCATTATCGCAGCATTATGGAATGGTGCGTCGCACATGATGAGCATAAACACATTGGAATGCAAGTTGTTATTTTTGCCGGCGATCCTCCCGGGTTTCGCGCCGGTCTTCGCGCAGTTCCTGTATATCTTCCTCTACCTCGCGAATGCCCATTTCGATTTCCTGGTTTGATAGGGCAAGATATTCTTCCAGCAGCGATTCCTGCTTTTCTCGCAGAGCCTTATCGACCTGAGCCCCGGTCTGATCGATTTTTTTCTGCAGGGCAATCAGCTCCCTGGCGATATCCGTCTTGCGTTTGAAAATCTGTTCGGCTTTCTCGGCATCGCTGATATCATCGCGAAGGTCTTTCCGATCATCCCGCAGATCGCGTCGATCGTCCAGTTTTTGCAGGACTTTTTTGTCGCCATCTTTCCGCTCTCGACGGAGTTCTTTGCGCGATGCCTTGGCCTCTGCTTTCGACTTTTTTACCTCCTGTTCCATTACTTTCTTTTGAACAGCCGTCTCTTTGAGGTCCCGGCGCAATTCTTCATAGATTTTTTGCTCCACTTTGGCAAGTTTCTCGGAATTGGGCGCTGTTTTACGCAAATGGTCCCACAGGATCACCAGATCGGACAGCCGATCCAGATCGCGGCGATCATCCGCCACGGCGGCCCTGGAGGTTGTGATATCTTTTTTATCCTGCGCTTTCTCTTTAGCGTGCATTTTCGTCTGCACCTGGGCGCCGGCTTGCGCCACAGCGATCACCAGACAGAGAGCCACCAGTGCTATGATGAGTTTTTTCATAGATCCTCCATTCGGTTAATGTTTGCTTCATTTTTTGGAAAGAGTGTAAATTTTTACTCTTTTGGAACTAGGAACTTGGCGGAGATTGCTTCGCTCCAACGCAGTCTTGATAAAAAGTAACATTCCGCTAAGGACACAGTACAACGATGTCATCGCGAGTTCGGCATGGCAAAATTCCCATGATTCCCGAAAGGACACAAAAAAGGCTGTCATTGCGAGTGGAGGAACAGTGTATTTATAAGAACAGTATATGCCGTGAAACGAAGCAATCCCCGCCATGTCCTTAGTGGCAGTCTTTTCGTTGATAACTTAAAGAGAAATTCATATAATAGCAAGTTATTTCCCACTAATTTTTTACAACTCTTGCACTCACCGGCATGGTTATTATTAAAAGCTCCTACAAAAAAAATCTGACCATCAGACGCTTATTCTCTATTTTCTGCTTGCATCTTACCTCCGCATCTTATATCTTAATGATTGAACGACCTTCCCTGAACAGCCATCCCGTCGATACTTGAAAGGAATGGAAGCGAATGGTTTCTGTTGCATTTTAAGTGATCCAAATCTCCAAATGTTCTAATCGTTTAACTTTTATTCGTGCTCAAATCACCGTATCGCTCTCAAGAGAATACATCTTGTATTTATACGGAATCGGCACCTAACGTCTTGATGATTGCGCTACGGAACTTGCTGTTCATACCATACGCGAGGTGACCCATGCGCAGATACATCCTCTTGCTTTTCGCACTGGCATGCATTTACCATACGGCCGCGCCGGCCGATCCATTCATTAGCGAGCAACAGTCCGGCTCCTGGTCGACCCTGCATCCCTGGATCGATGTGGCCAGTCTGCGTTCGGTGTTTTTCATCGATGATCAGACCGGCTGGGCCATCGAAACCAGCGGTTCCTATCGGGTGATCAAGACCATCGACGGCGGTACCAGCTGGTCCAAACTGAACATCGGCTCCAATTCGGAGATCATGCGTGACCTGCATTTTATCGACTCTGACCGTGGCTGGGTCGTCGGCAACGCGGGCGTATTCAGGACTGCCGATGGCGGGCTCAACTGGACACCGCAGACAAGCGATATTGCTGATCCCAGATTATCCGTGGTGCAGTTCACTAACGCCGACAGCGGCTGGGCGGCCGGTTATATCTGGACGGATTCGGATTACGGCATCATCACGCGGACGGCCGACGGCGGCCAGAACTGGGGGACGCAAACCTTCACCGCAGTCGATAAAATAAGCTCTATATTTTTCATCAACTCCCAAACAGGCTGGGCCATCGGAGACATCAATGCCTTTCCTTCGAGTTCTCAAATTTATAAAACCGTCGACGGCGGCCTGAACTGGACGGAACTGACGGTCATCGAGGATAGACACTATTCCCTTTTCTTTATCGATGCAAAAAACGGCTGGTGCACGGGCTATAATACGATACTGAAGACAACCGACGGCGGCGCCACCTGGTCCGAACAGAGCGACAACAGCTGGAACAGGCTTACCAGCATCGTCTTCACCGATCCCACCCATGGCTGTGCGGTGGGAGAGAGATCTTTCGACGGTAATATTTTGGTCTCCGATGACGGCGGCGCCACCTGGCGTCAAACAGTTGTCAATAAAAGTTTGAGTTCGGTCTATTTTGTCGATACACAGACCGGTTGGGCGGTCGGCGATAACGGCACGATTTTAAAAACAACGGACGCCGGTGTGAACTGGAGCAATCTCGCGTTCCTCACCCGCAACAGGCTATGGTCCATTTACGCTCTCTCCCCCGATCATTTTTGGGCCGGCAGCGGCTATTATGCCGGTGAATCGGGCGCCATCTTTCGCAGCGATGACGGCGGCACAGGGTGGCGCACCAGTACGGTTGCCGACGATAATAGCGTCTACGATATTCAATTCATCGACTCACAAACCGGCTGGGCCTGCCTGCGTAAAAACGGCATGCTGAAAACGACCAACGGCGGACAGAGCTGGCAGCGCATCGCGCCGGCGGGCTGGACCAAAGCCCTGCACGCCGTGTTTTTCCTCGATGCCAAAACCGGCTGGGCCGCCGGCGGCGGATCGATTTCCCGCATTCTCTGCAAAAGCGCCGATGGCGGCAACACCTGGACCTCGCAAACCATCCCCGGCGGCGAAGCGCTCATGGACGTCTATTTCATCACCCCCGATTCGGGCTGGGCCGTGGGCATGAACAGCACCGTGCTGCGTACCGTCGACGGCGGCGCCACCTGGGAGGTGAAAAATAGCGGCGTTCCCAGCGATATCTGGCTGAATTGCGTCGTATTTCAGAACAGCCGCGTCGGATTTATCGGCTCGAATACTGCACTCAACGGCGTTATCTGTAAAACCACGGATGGCGGTGAATCGTGGACACATTACCTTACCAGTTCCGGTATTGTAGAAGATATCTGTTTCATCGACGAGCAGACCGGTTGGGCGGTCGGGTCGCGCGGGCCATCCGCCAAATCAATCAGCGGCGACGGCGGTATCGATCTCTCCGGCGGCGGCGTCAAAGTCTGGGCGACCGGCGACGGCGGCGATACCTGGAGCGATCACCCGCTCTCCATCGGCAGCTCCCTGTGGAGCGTCGTCTTTACCGATCTCAACAACGGCTGGGCCGTGGGCAGTAATGGCTATGTTCTGAAATATACCGATACCCTGCCCATTCCCGCCGCTCCGACGAATCTGACCGCAACCGTGACCGGCTCCAACACCATCCGGCTGAACTGGTTCGATAACGCCAACAATGAGACCGGTTTTTACCTCTACCGCAGCGACGGCGTCAGCGGCGCTTACCGCCTCATTGCCACGCTCGCTCCGAATACGACCATGTATGACGACGGCGGACTGGCCAGCGGCCAGAGCTTCTGGTATCGCATCTGCGCTTTTAACGCCACCGGTAAATCGGCGAAATCGCTGGACGCCTCCGCCGCCCTGGTGCCGCCGCCGGCAGCACCGGCAGCCCTGTCTCCGGCGAATGACGCCTCCAATCAATCGATCAATCCGACGCTGTCGTGGCAGGGTGTGGCCGACGCGGTCACCTACCACCTGCAGGTGGCGACCGATATCAATTTCAACGAAAAGATAGTGGATGATTCCACCCTGTACACCACCAGCAAGGCCATCGGGCCGCTGCAGTATTACACGACCTATTACTGGCGGGTGCGGGCGAAGAATATGGGCGGCACCGGCGCCTGGTCGTCGCCGACCCGGCGGTTCACTACGATTCTGGCGGCTCCGGTTCCAGTCAGTCCCGATGATGGCGCGACGAATCAGCCGCTTGCACTGTCCTTCATCTGGCATAAAACATCCGGAGCGGATACCTATCACCTGCAGGTGGACGACGATCAGTATTTCATCTACCCTCGGGTCATCGATGACGACGGCCTCACCGATACCACCCGGATGGCGGCTTCGCTCAACAGCAGCACGCTCTATTACTGGCGCGTGCGGGCTAAAAATGCCGGCGGCAGCAGCGACTGGTCCTCTCCCGCCTGGCAGTTCACCACAGTGATGGCCAAGCCGGCTGCGCCGGCGTTATCCGCTCCGGCGGATGGCTCTGTGGCTCAGGCCCTCGAACCGACATTAAAATGGAACGCCGGCGCCGGCGTAAGCAGTTATCACCTTCAGGTTAGTACCAATGGCGAATTTAATCAACTGGTTTTTGACGACTCTACTCTGACCGGCACCTCGAAAAAAATCGGTCCGCTTTCCTACGATACGCGTTACTACTGGCACGTGCGGGCAAAAAATACAGCGGGAATTAGCGACTGGTCCGATCCGGCGTGGTCGTTCACAACCGTCATGATGGCGCCGGCCATGCCCGCCCTGGTATCGCCGGCGAACGGCGCGGCCGATTTATCGAGTACGGTGACATTTTCCTGGTCGCCGGCCGAGAGAGCGCAATTCTACCACCTGCAGCTGGCGATGGACGACGCTTTTACCCAGCTTTTTTATGAAAAAAGCGATCTGACCGGCATCAGCGCCGAGGTGGGGCCGCTGGCCGGAATGACTACCTATTACTGGCGCATCTTGGCGCGTAACACCGGCGGCAGCAGCAACTGGACCGGCCCCTGGTCGTTCACCACCCGGCAACTTCCGCCTCTTCCGCCTGTACTGGCAAGCCCGGCGGATAAGAGCAGCGACGTCTCCACGACCGTGGTCCTTTCCTGGAATCCCGCAGCGAGCGCCATTGATTATCATTTGCAGGTATCGCTGTTCGCCGATTTCAGTCAGTTAATGGTGGACGATTCATTGCTCACCGACACCCAGCAGAGCGTCGGCAACCTGTCGCCGGCGACCGGTTACTACTGGCACGTCCGCGCCCGCAATACGGCCGGCTATTCCGATTATTCACAAACCTGGTATTTTTTCACCGCCGGAACCGCCTGGAGCATAAAGCAAATCGGCGAGAGCAACGACCTGACCACGGTCTATTTCGTCAATGAATCGACCGGCTGGATCGGCGGGCATTTTTCCACCCTGTACAAAACAACCGACGGCGGCGAACAGTGGCAAAAGATCACCCTGTCCAGAAGCATTTTCATCCGCAGCATATACTTTTTCGATCAGCAGGTGGGCATCTGCACCGGAATCGGAGGCAAAATTTTTCGCAGCGACGATGGTGGAATGAATTGGACGAGTATAAACCATCCTGCCGGCTCTTCCATCTGGCTGGAAGCGATCAAATTCGTCGATAACAACACCGGCTGGATTGCAGGAGATGAGGGCACCATCCTCAAGACAGTGGACGGGGGATTGACCTGGGTCAAACAGACCAGCAATACCACCGCTCGTCTGGAGGATATCGATTTCGTCGATGCCAATACCGGCTGGGTTGTGGGCATCGACGGCACGGTTTTATATACCGATAACGGCGGCGATACCTGGGCGCCGCAAGCCATCGGATCGGATTACTGGCTGTTGAGCGTCGATTTAGTCGACGCCAATACCGGCTGGGTTGCCGGATTGAGCGGCGCGGTTTATAAAACCATGGATGGCGGCGCCACCTGGATGGATCAATCCTCCTGGGAGTATGATTCCATTGAGGACATTCATTTCATCGATGCGAACACGGGGTATGCCGCAGGCTGGAGCGGCAGCCTGTGGAAAACCGCCAATGGTGGGCAGGCGTGGGAAAAAATGGAAAGCGGCACCGATAAAGACCTGCAATCGATCTTTTTCATCCATTCCAGCGGCTGGATCGTCGGCAACGAAGGCGTCATTCTGCAGAAAAAATCCGGCGAACCGGTTACAGTCGAAGATGATAGAGCGATTGAGATGCAGCCGCCGCGCGAGATGGCCCTGCTGCAAAACTATCCCAATCCGTTCAACAGCGCCACGACGTTTGCTTTTCATCTTAGCGAACGGACGTTTGTCGAGTTATCCATATATAACCTGTGGGGCCAGAAAGTGGCGGACATCGCCGACGGTTATTTTGATGCCGGTCGGCACACGATTCACTGGTCGGCGAAAGATTTGGCCAGCGGCGAATATTTCTATCGTTTGCGGACGCCGGCATTTGTAGAGACGAAAAAGATGGTGTATTTACGGTAACACTTTACAGCACTGCCCCGATCGTCCGGCAGATTCCTGCCGGACGGAATGCTCCGGCGGGATTTCCATCCCGCAATCCGCCGAAGCGAGCTGAATTATCTGTTGTAAAAACCCCTGTCTTTTGCCAAAAGACAGGGGTTCAGGCGTAATCGCATCGAGGCCACGCAATCCATCGACACGGATATCTTCCCCCCCATCTCCGGCGCGATCCATTTTTCCGTCGCCTGCAGCGGAGGGCACTGAGCCGTATACCCCGGATTGGAAGGCACTGCAGAAAGGACCAGGATGGGATTGGGCTCGGGTTCACCTTTGAGAAAATAAAATAGCGAGATAGACTTTTCCCATGCCGCCTTCGCCGAGTTTTTCCAGGATTTTATGATGTGAAATGGTTTTGCCGATCATCTCATTCCTCCACCGGTAAGTTCATCTTGCGCCGCAGTTCCTGGAACCTGGGGTCGGGGCGAATGCCATCGTCACAGGGCATTCCGAGTTGTGGCAACGTAGGATCATGAATCTCCAAACCCTTCTCGAGCCAATCGAGGGCCCTGTCTTTCTCCCCGGCCATAATGTAAAACATTGCGATATCGCCCGGAAGACAGAAACTTTCAGGAAGACGAGCGATCAGGGCCTCGGCCCCACGCTTCATCGCCTCTAAGTATCCTCCCTGAGCATAACCTTCATCGAGCGCTGAGTCGATTCTCGGATCGTTATATGTGACTCTGGCAAAGTCCTTAGCGGCTTCGAATGCCTCTCTCTCCATCCCTTTCTTTTCGTGCATGATAAACCAGAGAACGTTCGTAGCGATGGGATAGTTCGGTTGAATCCGCAGGGCTTCCCGGACCGCCGCAATGGCCTCATCGTAGCGCCGCCGAGAATACAGGACGAACGCATGCCAGCTGCGGACCAGCGGATTGAAGGGGTCAAGCCCGACAGCCCGTTCGCTGTGGCTCTGGGCCTCTTCACCATGCCCCATCATCAGCAGGAATTGGGCGTATGATCCCTGCGCGCTCGCGACGTTGGGATTGATTTCGAGGCTTCTTCTGTAGGATACCCAGGCACCGTCCCAATCCCAATCGATCACTTTCCTGACTACCGCCAGGGCCTCATGGGCGCTGGCTGAGTTCTCGTCTATCTCTATGGCCCGAAGTGCCGCAGCCTTGGCCTTCGGTCCCGCCTCTTCGGGCGACACAAAACCCCACTGGTTGCGGATGATCCAAACCCAGGCGCACCCGGCGTAGGCAGCGGCATAAGAGGGATTCTTCTCCAGGGCCAGGTCGAAGTATTTCTCAGCGATGTCCAGATCTTCCGGCGTCATAAAGTCCATCCATTTGGAGGAGCCCCTGACGTATGCTTCGTAGGCCTCGGGATTGACCATTTCAGCAGAGGTCAAACGGTCTTTTACAGCTGGCAACAGATTGAGAGCCAGGGCTGTGGCCACGTTCTGTGCCACTTCACTCTGCACCTTCAGGATACCGGAAAAATTCCGTTCATAGGTGTGTCCCCAGATTCGGGATTGGTCAGAAACCTTAATCAAATCGGCTGAAATCCGAATCTCATCATGGTCCCGCCGGGTACTGCCTTCAAGAACGTAATCCACGTCAAGTTCCTGGCCGATCTGGTCAATAGGGGTATCGCCCGCTTTGTATCGCATGATCGACGAACGGGCAATAACGCTCAGATTTTCAGGATGAAGTTGTCCCAGTTGGGAGATCATCTCCTGAGTAAAGCCGTCACACAGGTATTCCTGCTCCGAATCGCCAGTGAGGTTGGCAAAAGGGAGAATAGCCAGTCTTATATGTTGTCTCGAACCACCTCCCCCCATAATCCAGCTCCTGATTCCTACTATATTAAGGCCGATGACAAGGAGTATGAGTACTAATCCGGCATATATATAGTTTCTTTTATCACTAAAGATACTTTTCCTGGTTAACCTGGTTACAGACGATGTCTGAACACCGGACACAGCTGTGAGGTCTTTCAGAATTTCTTTTATGCTTGCATACCGTTCGGCTGGTTTTTTAGCCATAGCCTTTATAACAACTCGTTCCAGTTCTGGGGGAACGGCAGGATTACTTTTTTGCACCGGCTCTGGTTGCTCATTCAGAATTGAGTAGATCACCGCTTGTTCATAATCGCCTTTAAAGGGACGTTCACCTGTCAGCATCTCATAAAGAATGACCCCCAGTGCCCAGATATCGGTCCTTTCATCAATGTCCATTCCCCTAGTGTCATGTCAACATAATTAAGTTGGGTAATATCTTGCATATTGTTAATAAATTTTGTATATTCCCTCAAGGTAATTTTTGTCC
>JAFGSU010000274.1 GCA_016934435.1 Candidatus Zhuqueibacterota bacterium
ATCAACGTTCCAATCGAGAACGCCATTTTCGTTCGCATCAAATAAAATGCAGTCCAATTTTTCATAACTGCCGGTGCTGTCAGTAAACGATTTATTGATAATATAAAACGGAAACGTGTAGCCGAGGACGCGATTTTCTTTCGCAACGGTTTTTCCGTCAACATCATAAATACCAGAGGTTCTACTGGTCATTGATGTATAGGGCTGATCCGGATCGAATATGATATCATACTGATGGGCAAAATATTGAGCGGCAGGACCTAAAACCACGTTAAGTGGCGTATTTCCCTGAATCCAGCCGGTGTTGTTTAAATCCCAATCTGCTGAATCCAAAGCCGGAATCGATATGGTACATTGAATTCCCTGAAAGACATCGGTAATGACTTCGCTGTTTGCAGGGAGTTCCCAGGCATTTTTAGCAGAGTTAAATTGGATATTTCTACCTGAATAGCCTTGTTCAGCATTTTCCAGATAAACGCTTGCCGGCGTTTCAGTGATATCGTAAATTTCAAGGCCGGATGTTGTAAGCTTGCCGTCTCGTAGTGACCTTCTCTTTTCGGTAACAATGAAAAAATCGAATTTGGAGCTTTGAAACGTCAACTTGTAAGTGTGACCGGGCTGTACGTCATTGGGATCAATGATCGCTGGAATGACCTCTCCATTTATTAATCCGCTGGAGGATCGTTCGGTATCGATGGCTATGGTTGGAGGAATGTATCCGGCGGCCGTTTGATGCGGCGTCACAATCTGAATATTTTGTCCCCAGCGGATAACATTTTCCGCTTCATCAATTTCAATATCCACGAGATTTTCTGCCGGCGCAATATTCAAATCCTCGATTCCGTAATCATAGGCGACCAGCGCATAATAATAGGTTCTGCCATTCTGGACGTCGGTGTCGATAAAATGGTGCTTAATACCCGTCTCCTCGCCTAAATAAAATAAACGTCCATCCATATCACCGCCAAAACTACAGTAACCCTTAATCGTATCAATTTTGTCGCATTGGAAAATTGGCGCGCGGAACTTCTTGTTCCCTTTGCCATCGGTAATAATTTGTGGATCGGACATATATTTATCCGTGGATCGATAGAGTTTATAACCTTCAAAATCATTGATATTTTGTAATAGCGGTTCATGGGTTTTTGTATCTGAAAAATCATCCCAGATAAGCGTCACTTTACCGTCGCCTGGTATCGCCTTCAGCGTCGGCATCAGCGGCGGCTGGGCGAATTGATAATCGTGTTCGTAAATCGTCTGGGCAGCGTCTTTCAGTCGGAACAGGTTGGATGCGCGATGATCCGATGCATTCAGCGCCGCAAGGTCTTCGTACGCGGTCATGAACGCCATCGATACTCTTTCGGTTCTTCCCTTGTAGAAGGGGAACGGCGAGGAGGCAAAAATCATATAAATCGAACCATACGACCCGGCGACGAGAAATTCAGACAGCGTATCCGAGTTCATGGTATTCCATACATTTTCGTCTTCACCAATCGTTAGTCGAAAGATATTTTGCCACTCCTGCCAATCGAACAACAGGAAGCTGGTCAATCCAAGCATGTCGGATTCGCTAATGTCCAGCGGACCAAAATTCGGCTCGCCCTTGGTTTCAATAAAATCCGGTTTATGGTTACCCTCGGTTCCATCGGCATCTGGCCCATGGTAATTTAAATCGCTGGGTCCAACACCATCGAGACCAACATCATCACCCACAAATGCGCCGCTTTCAAGAATCCAATTTCCATTTTTATCCTGCTCGACATACTGTCCGTCATTATCCGGATCAAATCCATCCTGCCAATCCTGGTCTTCGTCGCCCTCCCAATGCCATCGCGGTTCGCGATGGTTAAAATTGCGAAATTTATCGGTATCAATGAGCATTCCATCAACGCCGACATCAGGCGCCACCCATTCGCCGGCGGGATTGTCTCTTTTTTCATCGGTTACGCCATCGTCGTCATCGTCGATTCCATCGTAGGCTTTACCCGGGCTTTCCAAATAAGCGTATCCCATGGTTCCCGGCATTCTTCCGCCTTCTCCCTGACCTAACATTTCCCAAACATAGCTTAGATCAAGTATTTTGTCGCGATAACCAACTTCGTTTTCACCGCTGGCGTCGCCGCCAATGCTGTTGTCGATGTAATAACCAAATCCACTTTGCGGTAAGTCGTAATCAGATACATTCGAGATATTGTATTCCCAGAAAACAATATCCTGCGCCTCGCTATTTGACCATTGATAACCGCGCACTTCCAGGCGCAGACCGAGACCACCCCAGGGCAAGCCTTTCTGAATCGTAACATTGGGATTGATGTCTCCGATCTTTCGGTCTGATCTTGGAAGATAACGCGGGCCTTCGGTGATAAGCTTTTCTTCAGGATCATTCCGCTGGATGATATTTTCCATGTCCTGCGCGTCATTAGCTACGAAATACGATTCCAGAGCAGCTTTGGTGATGCCCCTACCGAATCGTCCATTCCATTCTCCCGGCCAAACCTTGGTGAAACCGGTCAATGGCCAACCGGTTGGAGGCCATGATTCGGGCTTATTGCTCATGGCGACATAATCCTGCGTTTCGTTACAATAACCCGGAACAGGATATAAACCCCATTCAACGGTTCCGTCATAATTCAAATCAGGATTGGCAGAGGCATATGAATGTGACTGAATAAAGAATAAAGTATCGATATTGTTAGTTTCGGTTAATCGGGGGTCGTCTAAATTATCAATTGGAATGGAGTCCTGATAGATATAAATTTGGCTCCCTACCAATACCGAAGCAACGTCAATCATCCGTTGCCCTGTGTAATCGTTTGGCCAGCGGCTGGTGCCAACCGTTGGGTAGTCGGCAATCTGCGTGTTGTTTTCAAAATAAAGCAGCAGCCGGTTCCCGTTCATGTAACCCGAACGGATGGCGGATATATCGCCAGCCGGATCTTCAGGGCCTGTATATGGTTTGCCCTGACTAATCACTTCATTTGTCCCGGCGGCTATCAATAGCAGAGCGGCTAGAAAATAGATCATTTTTTTCATTCGCGTTATCTCCTCATTAAAAATTGTATTCGGCTGTCAATTTAATCAATCTGGGATTTGAATACATCGTCGGATTTCTGACCTGATCATAATAATCATTATAATCGCTGCGGAATTTACTGAGATCAGATTCGGTTACGATGCGGGTGAAAGGTTGGCCTGTATCGCCATAGACCCAACTGGCATTCAATTTATCAAACAGATTGTATACATTTAACAGCAGCCGGATCGATTGTTTGTCGCCTAATGGGAGGCTATATGAAGCCGACAGATCGAACGTTGTGCCGGCAGGTTTATATGAATTATTTTGATAGAGATTGACTCGATAGAGCGGACTGTATCCGGGAGGCGAGTAGG
>JAFGSU010000275.1 GCA_016934435.1 Candidatus Zhuqueibacterota bacterium
CACGTCATCATCGACATAGGTATAGGCCTCTTCAACCGGGGCGTCCCCCGGGGAGAATCCACGTGGAAGAAAGTCGTACAGATTCCAGGTGAGGCGGTTGGGATCTTCGGTTCTGTAGATGTTGTATCCTTTCAGAGTGTTGGTGCCGGTAGTGGGTTCGATATAGCTTCGGTCAATTGAATTGTTCCAGATCAGGGTGTTTTTACCATCACCGGCAATGCCGGTCACAAGGGGGGCAGGAACGGATTTTATTTGCCAGTTGTTGTTATAGACTTCCCAGATGCGGTCAACGTTTTTACTGAGATCATCATAATCAGCACCCGCCACCAGCGCAGTAATGAAAGTGAGGGTATCGCCTGCTTCCATATGATATGGGCCGCTGGAGGCAAAGACCACGGCGGCCAGGCCGGCCTCCGGAATGAGGGAGGGATCATCATATTTCAGGTTGTCGCCGTGGAATAGGTCGCGCCATACCAGGGAATCCGCCCGCAACCTCGGATCGCTGCTCATATATTTATACTGGGCGTCGTCGTTGTTCACATCCCGGCCGGGCTCGAGCCACACATCGGTATAATGCCAGTCTGTCAGGCCCAGGCGAGCGCCGTTGACCAATGGGGTTTGCAGGAATACCATTCCCATGTGAAACGGCAATCCATTCCACTGATCACTCCAATTATCGACGTCATAGAAATAAAAAAACTGGCGATCGAGCTCAAGGGCTACCTTGTCATCCGCATATTCCTCTGCCGATTCAAAACCGCCGATATCGAAATCGCAAAACATGCAAAAAAATACGCTGTCCTTAGATGCCGTGGTGTCATTGATAACGTCGAACTTTATGATGATATAATCTTCGTCGAGAGCTGTATTCCAGGCATAGGTGGTCTGTCTCACCTCAATATTCAGGCGTTTACTCGGATCTGAACGGGCGAGATAGTTGGTGCGATCCCGATAGGCGCCATAGGAATCCTGATGGGATACTATCAGCGCATTGCCGTCCTGATCTTGAACAGGCCAATAGGGATATCCTCCATTGTCCAGAGGCCATGTGGTGCTATCTTTGCTGACCGCCAGCAGGCCGATCGCAGGATTATGATATCCTGCAACCGGATCCCACTCTTTGGTGCTGTATGTTCTGGACGACACCGCATTGCCCGGAACCCCGATGTAAAGATTCATACGGTACATTTGTTGGTGGTTCGAGCCCAATGGCCATTCTGCTGTTGGTGACATTTCATTCCATGAGGAATAAAATTGCCCCATATTGGAGACGTACTGACCGAATTTATTGACATCAATAGTGTTATAACTTCGGTCCGAAATGTCCAGCAGGCCATGGGTTATTCCTTCGCTATCACGTAGAGTTTTTCTGGAACCGTCTTCCCGCGCCCAGGACAGACCTGTCAGGAGCAGGCAGATACAAATGCAAAAAATAGTCGGTCTCATTTATCGATACTCCTTTTTATATTCCTACGCTAACACCAAGATAGACGGTTCGAGGTGCGAAATAATTGGTCGGATCGGCCATATATTCCTTGGAATACTGCTCGAAGGGGCCAAAGTCATCGGGCGTACCCGTTGCAGAGTAGACACTGCGAACATTTTTGCGGTCCAGCAGATTGTAAACCTGACAGAAAAGGCCGAATTCAAATTTGCCGACCATGAATCGTTTTTCCACTTCCATATCCACAAAGAGCGTATAAGGCATACGGGCATTGTTCTGGTCTGTTTCATAACGTTTGCGCGTCGGATTGTAGGTGTAGGGCAGGCCGCTGCCGTATTGCACAATGAAACTGTAATACGAACGCTGAAATACTTTGGGCAGCCATCCAAAGGGTCCCTGTGATGCTCGGAAATTGACGGTCACATTAGCATTAAACATATGTCGCCGGTCAAAGGAGAGAGGGTAAAACTGCAATGATTGTCTTCCCTTAACATCATAGGCGCCCGAAAAACGCTCCTGTTGTGAAGAACTGCTACCCTCGGCTATCGAGTAGGTATAGTTCAGTCTGGTGCTAACATTCAACAGACGCCATTTCAGATTGAGTTCGAGACCTTTAACATAGGCGAAATCTTCATTCACGTAATAAGCATATTGCAAAGGAACGCCGGGGACCTTGAATTGCCAGGCAACTCCGATTAGATCACGAATTTTTTTGCTGAATACGGTGGTCTGCATGGTGGCGTTGGTACTGAGCGTGGTGTTGAGTCCGAGTTCATAGCTCGAAGTGCTCTGCGGCGCAAGGTCAGGATTGCCGATCAGGGGTTTGTTAACGTCCATGTTGCGACTCAAGTCTTCGTATAACACCTCAAATGTCGGCCGCTGGAAGAACTGGCCGTAGGCAAAATGAAAAACCGTATTGTCGGTTACCGGATACGCCACCCCGAGTCGCGGACTGAGCTGCTTTTTGAGGTTCGCTTCGGTGACGGATTCTTCACGATTGTTAGGATCTGCGATATAGGTTACCCTGGGATGATAGAAATCAAAACGCAGGCCTGCGTTGAGGACGATGGATTCGAATTCAATCTTGTCCTGCAGGTATATGGCGCCCTCATAAGGGAATTTGTGAAAATCGTTGATATATTGATTGTCGGGTAGCCGTTTGGGGCCATAGATCCAGAAATAATCCAGGTCCTGATATTTGATTTCCATGCCTGCCTTGAACAGGTTGTAACGATTATACTGGTAGGTGGCATCTATCTTGCCGGACAGGGTGCCGACTTTTTCATCGATGTACTCTTCGTTGCTGGCGGTCAGGTAAAATTCTCCATCCCAGCGTTTCCCGCTGCCGGAGGAGTATCCTGTATAATGATGCCCTCCATAATTTCGCAGATATTCATAGTGATACTGTGATAGCCTGATCTCGTAAAAAAAACGGTTGCTCAGGGTATGGGTAAAATTGAGCGCCAGCAGATTGCTATTGCTTTTGCGAATATAGCTACTGTCGGGTATGTATTTATAGGAATGGGAATAGTTCTGCCATTCCCGATCATTAAAATTAAAAGATAGAGAGAGCTTTGCCTTGGCAAATGGATTGAAAAATACCTTGCCGAAAAAGGATCCCATTTTATCATAGCCAAAGGCATTGCCGGAATACTGTCCGGAAGGCCTGATAATACCGTTCTCTTCGATCAGCGTTCCCGATTGATAATAGTTGTCGCCGTCAACCATCTTTCCGGACAAAAGAAATCCGATGGGACTACCGGGCCAAAGAGGGCCGCTGATGTTTCCCTCCAGATATTTTTCATTGAGATTATCATTGGCTTCATCGATTCCCAGATGGGTCGTCTTGGCTCTGATTCTGCCTCGCACTCGGGCCGTATTTTCCTTGGTGACGATGTTGACCACGCCGGACATGGCGTTGCCGTATTCAGCGTTAAACGTGCCGGTTATCAGCTCCATCTGCTGAATGGCCTCGTTGTTGATATCCGTGGCATTGCCGCCAAAGAGCGGATCCTCGATCCGGTGGCCATCGATCAGATACGCCAGTTCGCCGGAACGACCGCCTCGTATGTGCAGTCCGCCGCTGCTGACCACACCGGCCTGGAGCTGAAGTAATTCTCCGATCGTATTAATCGGCAGGGTATCGATTTCTTCGCTGGATACATTCACCACCGTCGAGGTCACGTCGCGTTGCACTTCAGGCCGTTCAGCCCTGACAACGATGCTTTCTCCCTCCAGCACCTGCTCTTCCAGGGCATAGGATATTTCGGTGGTGTGGTCGACACGAATATAGACATTGGTGATCGTCGTGGCGCGATAACCGATGTGACGTGCTGTAACCGAATAGGTGCCGGGTGGAATATTGAGAATGAAGAAATAGCCGTCGATATCCGTGAGCGCCCCCATCTGCGTTCCATCGATGATGACATTAGCCCCGACAACAGGATCGCCCGTATTTTTGGCGACGATCTTGCCGATCAATTTGCCGGTGGTGCCGGCAAAAACGGAGGTGAACAACGCCAGGAGCGCTGTCAAAAGAATTAAAACCTTTAATCTCATTATGCCTCCACAACCAAGCTGTTTATGGTAAATCAAAAAACCGAACCAGGTGAACTTAATTCAGTTCAGTCTTGTAACTTTTTTATACAATACTACCGGCGCTAACGGTTCACAACTCTTTTCAAGTAATCCGTGGCCGTTCATTTATTTCGCTGGATGGGGCTGTTTTGATTCGCAGCACCATAGCCCCATCCAACAAAAAGAATAGTCCATAATTATACTACTTTAAAAGGTGACCTTTTATTTAGTCAACACCATCTTGCCAGTCTGGCTTTGTGCATCGGTCTGAAGTCGATACAGGTACAGACCACTGACAACCGTAAGCCCATTCTGATCTCTGCCATCCCAGATCATTTCGTAGGAACCGGCCTGCAAGCGGCCATCAAAGATACTCCGCACCAGCTGTCCGCGCAGGTTATAGACATCTAGCTTAACCGGGGTCGCTCTTTCAAGAACAAAAGGAATGGTCGTGCTGGGATTGAACGGATTGGGATAATTGTGGCCCAGCATAAATGTTTCGGGTAAATCTGCAAATGTTTCGACACCGGTAGGAGCGAAATAGACATCATGGATGGCCTGAGCCTCGAGGGTCTGGGCTTTCAAACCTTCCAGCGTGGTGGCAAAGCCGATGAACAAAATATAGTGTGCGGATTCACCAGGTGCCAGAGATACCTGCCCGGCATTGAGGTGGTTCATACTACCGTCGGATGTGGCATCAAAGGGATAGGCCGTGTTCTCTGTTGCGATCATTTCATTCCACATTAAATTATCCGGAAATGTATTGCTCTGGGAGTAATCGGAGTAGAACATACTGCGGAAAGAAGTCGCATTCTGCGAAAGCAGTTTGTACCCGCCATAAGCGCCGGTCTTGTAGGAATAACCAAGCCCCATCTCGCCATCCCAGTCGAGCATTTCATCGCCATAGCTGCCGCCGGTTTGCGGGGCCATCTGGAAGCTGATATAGGGGTCCACAGTAGTATCGTTCTGATTGATAACATCAAATTTGACGATCAGGAAGCCCTTGTCGCTCCAGGCGTAGAGACGGTGATCGACGCGGATTTTTGTGGCAATGGCACTGGTATCATAATCGATGCTGAAGGCGCGCTCGGCATCCGCCAGGGTGGGCGTTTCCTGAGTAATCCCCGCGATGGGGCGTACCCCCCCTACATCCTTATAATCATGTACGGCATCTGCACTCCGGCCGACGTTGATGCTGATCCGGTCGATCTGGCGGGTATCCAGCGCGTCATACAGGCGTATGCGCCCCCAGACGTTGAGTGCAAAATTGGCCGGCGGAGTACCTTTGAAATTTGTATCATAAATATCAAGGGCCTCCTGATACTGAGTCTTCAGATCGTTCAGCGTTGATGAATACCCCATGAAAAGAACATAATCCACGCTATCGCCCGGGGCGATGACGGTCTGTCCGGCATTCAGATGGTTCATGCTGCCGTCGGAGGTGGCATCGAAGGGAAAGGTCGTGTTCGTCAGGGCTGTCATTTCATTCCACATGACATCGTCCGGGAAAGTGCTGCCAGCTGAATAATCGGAATAAAACATACTGCGAAACGATTTCGTCGGCTGGGAAAGAATCGAGTAGCCTACGTAACTGTCCGTTTTATAGGCATAGCCCAGGCTGGGTTCTGTTGTTATATAGTCAACCATCTCGTCGCCATAACTGCCGGCGACCTGAGGCGCCATCTGGAAACTGATAAAGGGCGTGGTAATCGTTTCAGATTGATTATAGACACAAAACCGCACCAGAAAATAGTTTTTGTCTTTCCACCAGAAGATGTGATGTTTCACTGCAATTTTGACGGCAATGGCGCTGGTATCATAATCAATGATCGATACGAGTTCGCTGTCTGCGATCGTTGCAGTAACAGGCATCGGTGACATGATGGGCCTGACACCACCCACATCTTTGTAATCGTGTACAGCTGTTGCGCTGCGCCCCACATTGATGCTCACACGGTCAATGATGCGGGTGCCGCCGGCATCATAGAGACGTATTCGGCCCCAATCGTTGAGGTCAAAGTCAACCTGCTGGGCTGCTGTAAACTCGACACCCAGGAACAGAATCAACAGCATAAGACAGATAATAGTAGCGCTTTTCATAATGTCCTCCTTTAAATAAGATTTATGAGAATTAGTATTTAATTAATGCCAGCCCAAAAGAACCGGCGGAATTAATAAAAGCAATGCCAGTATAAAGAAAAATATTTGCAGCGGCAACATCCATTTGAACCATTTATCCCAGGTGATCCCTGCCAGGCCGAGAACGCCCATGGTGACGCCGGAGGTGGGCAGCACCGGCGTTACCCAGCCTTCACCGAAAACGAACGCCAGCACCGCGGTTTGTCGCGATATGCCGATTACATCGGCCAAAGGCGACATCACCGGCATGGTGAGCGCAGCCTGGCCCGAGCCGGAATGAACAAAAAAGTTGATGATGGCCTGGGTGACGAACATCGACTGCGCCGCCAGGACGGGGTGGAGATTGGAGATGATGCCTGCCAGATAGTAGAGAATGGCGTCAAGTATTTTCGCATCCGAAGCGACGATGAGGATGGCGCGGGCACAGGCAATGATCAAAACCACGCCGACCATGTCTTTGGCGCCGGTTTTCAAACTGTCGGTTATCTGGGTGACCGTCAGTCCGCCGATGATGCCGGCGATTAATCCGGCCGCTAAAAACAGTGCGGCTATTTCAATGATGAACCACTGGAATTGGAGAACGCCGAAAACCAGCAGAAGGATAGTCAGAAAAAAACTCCACAACACCCATTTGTGGCGGCGGGTGAAGGGTTCCTCTTTTTCTGTTGTTAGATGCAAGTTTTTGCGGCGTTCCTGATCCAGGTCATAAACCGGGCTCTTCCGGGGATTCGCCTTAATTTTGTTGGCATAGAGTACAACGAACAGAGTCATGAAAAAAGTACTCAAAACCCAGACAAAAATACGATACGGCATGCCGTTGGACAGTGGCAGTTCGGCGATACTTGCGGCAATACCGACGGTGAACGGATTGATGATGGCGCCGGCAAATCCGGCCGCCGCTCCTAAAAATGGGATGGCAGTGCCGACGATAGAATCGTATCCCAGGGATATACATAGCGGAATAAATATCAATACAAACGGCAGCGTTTCCTCACACATGCCGAATATGGTGCCGCCGAGAGAAAATAGCAGCATGGTAATCGGGATGAAAAATTTCTGCAGATGCGGTTTTTGTGCGAATCGGTGAGCCAGCCGCTGTACCGATACAGTGATGGCGCCGGTCGCCTGGATGACGGCAAAGGCGCCGCCGATGACGAACAAGAACACAATGATGTGCGCGGCTTCGATGAATCCCTTGATCGGCGCCGTCAGAATGGCGCCCAATCCCTGCGGCCGGGCATCGACAAATTGAAACGAATCGGGCATGACCAGGGTCTTGCCATCCTTCATCTGTCGCTGGTACTCACCGCCCGGAACGACCCAGGTGAGCAGGGCCACTAAAACGACAATGGCAAAGATCATAAAAAGCGTATTAAAAGATAGCTGTTTTTTCATGGGTCGAATTTCCGCCGCTAATCAAGTTGAAAAGAGTCACCGGCTGTGAGAACATGCAAGTCCATATCCCGCGCCCGTAACCGGCCGTTGCCGTCCACCGAAATATTCCGGGCATCTCTGGCGTCGTAGATCAGCACTGTACCCGTCCCGAACACCTCAAAATGGTCGTCCGGGTACACCAGAATGGCGGTGGATTCATCGATGCCGATGCCGAGCAGATTCGGATGTTCCAGCACGCAGCTGATGAGCCGGTTGTTGCGTTTGCGCTTGACGAAATGCTGATCGATGATGGCCTCGTCAATGAAACCAAAGCCGTTTTCGGTTTCTATATTGCCTGCCTGAATGGTGGAAAAGGCATTTGTAGAGTCTTTCTGTACCAGTTCGTTGCCGGTGATCATCACCCGGCTCATCACCGCGGCGCCGGCACTGGTGCCGCCGATGATGCCGCCGGCGGCATAAACCTGGCGGATGGCCGATTCGGCTCGCGTGCCGCCGATTCGCTTCATCAGGCGTTGCTGCACACCGCCTGTGAAATAAATGCCGCGACAACGTCTGATTCTGTTCACCGTGGTGTCGGCATTGGCGGTCTCCACACCGTCGATATGAATATAGGAGACATCCTCAGCGCCCTGTTTGATGAATTGCTCGACGCCGGCGAGGCCGGATTCGTGCGGCACAGAGCTGGCGGAGGTGATCATCAGCACGGGGCCGCCTTTGCACAGCCGGACAAACTTTTGCAGTGCATCCGCAGGCCTTTTGCCGCCGCCGATAATGAACAGATAACCCTGTTCGTCGTCTTCCGAACAGCGGATACTGAGAATTGCCAGAACAGCCACCACGATGCATAGAAGGTATGTATGCCGCTTCACGCTCACTCCGTCCGAATGAGTTTATGCAAAATTTGTGCGCCCGCTTCCATGTCGCGCAGGGCGATTTTTTCTTCCGTCGAATGGGCATTGGAAGCGCCGATGCCGACGTTGACGGTATGGATGCCGTGGGCATACAGGGCGTTGGCATCGCTGCCGCCCGAATAAACCATGGGATCGGGTTTGACGCCCATTTCCTCGAAAGCGCTGTGCAGCCTGCGAATAACCGGCAGCTCCGGCG
>JAFGSU010000276.1 GCA_016934435.1 Candidatus Zhuqueibacterota bacterium
CGGTAAGCCCATGCGCATAAAACGGCTGCTGTTCTGCGTTACCACAATGGCGTTATCCACTAACAGACCCAGGGCAATGACCAGTCCGGCGATGGTCATCTGCTGTATCCCATACCCGCTGTAATAGAGAAAGGCGATGCCGATGAGGCTGGATATGGGGATGGCGAGCATCACGATCACCGAAGCCCTGAGACCGATGGCTATCAACACAACCAGGCCCACTAACAGCAATCCCTGCAACAGATTAATAAAAAAACCATTAATGCGGCTGGAAACGCTCTGCGATTGATCAAAAGCGGTCTCCACTGTGATGTGCGGGGGCAACTCGCGTGAGAACGTTTCGATTTGCGGACGCAGGTAGGAAAAAATAGTGAAAATATTGGTATTCGGCTTTTGCGATACAGTGATGTAAATACCGCGACGGCCGTTATATCGCGCCAGATGCATTGCATCTTCGTATTGCAGGCTGACCGAGGCCAGGTCTTTCAAATAGACCACA
The DNA here is from genome assembly GCA_016934435.1 of Candidatus Zhuqueibacterota bacterium. Taxonomy (GTDB): domain Bacteria; phylum Zhuqueibacterota; class Zhuqueibacteria; order Residuimicrobiales; family Residuimicrobiaceae; genus JAFGSU01. Next base: position 500 of record JAFGSU010000276.1, read on the forward strand.
GCGCCCGGCGCTGCGGCAATCACCGTATGCCGGAGGGCGTCCAATGAAGGGTAGTTGCCGCTTGTCTTGATGGTGAGCCGTCTTCCGCCCGACTCAACATGGCCGCCGGGAATATTGGTGTTGGCATCCTGAATGGCGCCGACCACACGCTGCAACGATATACGCCGCTGCGCCAGTCGTTCCAGATCGATGTCGACGCGTACCTGCTGCTGCGGCAAAGCCCAGAACTCGACTTTTTTAACGCCCGGTATTTTTTCGATTTTTTTCTTCAAGCGCTCCGCTTCTTTCTCCAGTGTGCGAAAGGGCGCACTTTCCGAACAGAGCGCTAATTGCAGAATGCTGACATCCGAGATCGTCCACTGGATGGTCTGTAGACTGAGGATACCGTCGGGGAGCTCTGGCTGGGTGGCGTTCACTTTTTGCAGGAATTTGTCATATTTGTCGTCCGGATCACTGCCCGGTTCAAACTCGACGCCGATACTGGCCAGACCATCCAACGCTTCGGAATGCACCTCTTTGATATCGTCCAGTTCGTTGATGGCTTCTTCGAGCGGTTCGACGACGAGATTCTCCATATCCATGGGACTTGCGCCCGGGTAAATGATGATGACACTGCATCCGGGCGGCTGCACCGGCGGGTCTTCGGTTTTCGGCATGATGATAAACGAGGTGATGCCGGCTAATATCAGCAGAATGATGACCACAAGGGTGAACTGATGATTCTCGATGGCATATTTTGGCAGTTGCATGGGCGCCTCCTCACTGTGTTATGATTTCAATGGAGGAGCCGTCGCGGCAATAGGCGGCGCCGTCGGTGACTACACGGTCGACGCCTTCCATACCGGTCTGCAGCGCCACACCATCATCGCCGATGAAGGCGATGGTCACTGGTTGCTTGCTCACCTTACCCTCTTTGGTGGGCACATACACGGCGGCAAAAGGGCCATCGGCCTCGACGATGGCCGTGAGGGGCACGACCCAATATGCTTTTTGCGAACCAGGCCGGATGGTCAGGCGCGCAATAAAGCCGTTTTTCAATGCCGCAGGGGCGGATTTGAGCGAAACCTCGATGGCAAACGTTCCGGTCATGGGGTCGGCCGAGGCAGCAATTTCGCTGATTTCACCGCTCAGGGTGAGATGCGGCAGTTCATCAAAAATCAAATCGACGGGATCGCCCGGGGCCAGTCCGACTATATCGCGACCAGCCACGCCGGCGCGCACGTTCCAGTGACGGCCGGTGCTGCCGAAAAGAAACAATGGTTGGCCGGCGGCCACCAGTTCGCCGGATTCGGCCAACTGTTTTAAAATCCTGCCTTCAGCCGGAGCAAGAATGCGCGCATGCTCGAGGTTGAACTCGGCGATTTCCAGCCGGGCGCGCGCCATGGTCAATGCGGTCTCCGTATCCTGAAACTGTTCCAGAGTGGCAACACTGTCGGAATATAAATTTTTCACCCGATTGAAATCTCTCTCGGCTTTTAGCATTGCGCTGCGGGCCTGCTGCACCTGAGCCTTTATTTCGTCACTTTTAAGCGCAGCCAACAGTTGCCCCTTACGAACGCGATCTCCTTCCCGGACGTATATATGATCGACGATGCCGCCGATTTTGAACGACAGTCTTGCTTCCATGTCGGAGACCAGCTGACCGGCCGTTGTAATGGGTTTCGTGAGTTGCATGGTATTCACTGTGGCGACGCGCACAGGAATAACGCGGTCTCTAACAGGCGTCGGTTTTTCTCCATTGCATGCCGCCAGAATAATCAGCGCCAGCAGGGTACATAATACTTGTTTCATGTTATTCTCCTTCGTCCAACGGATATGCCGCGGTTGTTTTTTCCAATTCCGATAAACGGATAAAATATGAAAAGGTTGTGATGATCTGATTGATCTCAGCCTGCGTCCTGGCATTGCGGGCATCGATGAGCTCGATCTGTGCCGCCATACCCTGACGATATCTCGCCTCGGTCATTTCATAAGCCTGTAAGGCGCTGCGCACCCTCTCGTCCGCAGCTGCAATGGCTTTTTCAGCGACCAGTAGGTTATGATGGGCTTTGTGCACCTGCAGGCGAATTTTTTGTCGCAGTTCCTCGATCATGAGCTCGGCGCGTCGTTTTTCCATTCTTGCCTGTTCGACCTTTTTACGATCCTGTCCGCCGTTGAACAAATTCCACTGCGCTACCAGGGAAGCCATCCAGTAATCATCTTTACCCGAAAAACGATACATTTCTCCCTGATATCCGTAATCGGCCACCAGTGTAATATTGGGTAAAAAAGAGGTCTGCTGATTGCGAACCTGGTGCCCTCTGATCGACAGGGCGTTTTGCGCCTGCAGCAGCTCCTCCCGTCCATGCAGAGCAGCAGCTTCGGCTTCCGCCAGTTCAGGAATCGATGGCTGAGTATGAACGGCCATACTATCAAGGTCGATATGCTCCTGCAACGGACGATTGAGGAGAAAATTGAAATACGCCGCGGACAGAGTCCGGTTTGTCTGCGCCTCCATAGCCTTCTGCTCCAGGTCGGCCAATTCGGCCTTTGCCCGCAGCACCGCCGCCTGTGTTACTTTTTGCTGCTTCCACAGCGCCTGGCTGACGCGGACGTTCTCCTGCAGGAGATCAATCGTAGTGCCGTATAACTGGTTCACATTGAGGGTGATGAGATAGTTATAATAAGCGGACTTGATTTCATGTACCAATTCTCGGGTATAAATCAATTTGCCCTGTGTTTCTATCTCCCTGAGATCGGATTTTATTTTTGCATTGAAATAAATACCGGGCTGAAAAACCGGCTGAATCAGACGGAGCTTGGTTTCGTGTTCTTCCTCGCGCAAAAAGGGGGTAGATTGGTTGGGAAGATTCTCCGGGAAATAAGGCCCGCCGAGCAGCTGGTTCAGGGAACTGTGAATCGGATTGACCAGGTCGCCGATGGGAATATCGATCACCCGGCCTCCGCCGGCACGGGTATAACGGGCATCCAGGCTGAGGGAGGGCAGGAACATTCCTCTGGCTTCCTGCAGCGCTGCAAGTGCGGATTTAACAGAGAATGCTTTCTGCTGAAGAGCCAGATTGGTTTTAAGGCCCTGCTGGATATACGCATCCAGCGCCTGGGTTTTGCCCTGTTGCAGCTGGAAGGTCAGGAACAGGGCGATTAAAAGCAGATATTTTTTCATTGCTCCGTCTCCTTGTTATCAGGCGTATGCGGTCTTAATCCTGTGGCAACGAGCTCGAAATAGGCGTCGATCAACCGGTCGCCGTCAACCTTAAAAACGCGCTGCAGCCATTCTTTATCTTGATGGATGGTCTGGATGACGCCCATGGTTTGTCCCCACAGCAGGATAGCCAGTTCCATGGGCGCCAGCGATGTCTGCAGCGTACCATCCCGTTTGCCGGTCTCGATGGCGTCGGCGGTGATTTGATGGATGGATATGCCGGTTTGCATGCATATCTGCTGGTGCGGTACGGTTTCTTGCTGCATCGGGTTCACCCTGTGATCATGGGAGAGGAGGGAAAAATAGTGTGAGTGCGTATCGGCATAGGCAATGTACGCCCGACCGATAGCCAATAATTTTTCTCTTCCCAGCTTGGAAGTTTTGACAGCCTTACTGAAATAGTCGTGCAACAGCGTCAGGGCTCGATGAACGATGGCAAAGATGAGGTCGTCCTTGTTTTTAAAATAGAGGTAGAGGGTACCTTTGGCCAGTTCGGCCTGTTCTGCCACTTCTTCCATGGTGGTGGCTTCGATGCCTTTGGAGAAGAACAGATTTTCGGCGGCGTCGAGGATGGCCCGTCGTCGCTGCTCTTTTTCACGCTTTCGTCTTTCAGGAACAGTCATGACTTTAACCCAATTAATGACTAATACTCATTATATGACCAATGGTCAGAAAAATATAACCAATTTATCGGTTATTGTCAATTAAAAAATGAGGGCAAGTATCATTATTCTTACCAAAATTGAGCGATTCATTTTCCTGGAATCTGACAGTTTCCGAGAAGGTCATAAAGTGAGAAAAAATCGCA
>JAFGSU010000277.1 GCA_016934435.1 Candidatus Zhuqueibacterota bacterium
GCTGTGCAGGATGAACACAAAAGCCGGATAGATGACGGTGGTCATGGTGCGCGTCAGCAGGGCGATGGGATCGAAAAACCACACCAGCTGCAGCGAAAAAAGCGAGGAGACCAGCACGGCGATCAGGATAGCGAATTTATAGGATCGGAATCTTTGCGAATCGCGTTGTCGAAGCGGTTTTCGTTTCCGTTTGATCAGATTGTCGCTACCGTCGATAACGGTGCCCAGGGGACAAATCCAGCCGCAAAAAAATCGTCCCAGCGGGATAGTGAGGGCAAGAATGACCAGAGAAAGGACCATGGTGCTGATAAACGCGCGGGAGGCGATCATGGTAGCCGCCGCTATCAATGGACTGGCGCGCAAAAACAAATCCGCCGGCAACCACCCTTGATAAGGATAGCGCGCACTGAAAAAAAGGATGACGAAGAGAAACAGAAATACAATTTGTGATATACGGCGCGATGTGATCATCATGGCAAGTTATATTCCTTTTTGAGATGGCTTTGATATTCCGGCTGAAAAGACACACTGTCATTGCGAGTTGATATTGGCAAAAATGCCATTTTTCCAAAAACGACATAAAAAAGAATGTCATTGCGAGCGGAGGAGCTAAGGATAACTTTTTCTAAAAATTTCGTTGGAGCGAAGCAATATCCGCCATAAGGTGACTATCTCTGTCCACTGCCCTTTCTGCGGAGATCGCCACGCTCCACGCCAAATGCCGGTCTTTTTCGCATCCTTGTTCTACGCTCGCGATGACAATTTTTATTATGTCCTTTGCGGAATAATGGTATTATTACCATACTCAACTCGCAATCACAAGCATGCAGCAACCCGTGTCCACCGATAGCACCTATGGATAAAAAGAATTTACACAGCCGCCCAGCCTTTGCCCTCATCCTTGCAGATTTATTTCGATCATCTTCACCTGCGACAAATCCGTTGTCCCCATGCCACGTTTCTCGGCTATGCTGAGGTATTCCGCCTGCCTGGGATTAACATTTAACAACTGCAGCGCATACGTATCGGCAGCCACCATATCCACACCGGCGATGACGATCTTTTTCTCCGCCACGTCGGCGAGGTTACCGCCGGTAGGGCCATTGCGCATCAATACGCGATAGCCGTCGAGAATGGTCAGTGCAGGGCGATAGGGCATGTTGATGTCGACGATTTTGGTCGCAAATTTATTATGTATGGAGCCGCGATCGCCGCCGATCACACCCATGATATTTTTAAAACCAAGCGTGGCGCCGGAAATCGCGTGATCCTTGACGATGGGTATGTTGATAAAAACATCCGAATCCATAACATCCCGGTAAAACGGCCAGGATTTAATCAGTTCACCATCGGGAATGGCCACATCTTTAAAGCGGGCATCGACGATATGGCGCACTTCCGCGCCGGCGCTTTTGGCAGCCGCTTCGATGCCGCTGCGCGCGTAACAGCGCCGCGGCTCGTTGCAGGTGCGATCCAGAACGCGCACTCGTTTTGCGCCGGCTTCCAGACACATCTTCACCACCTCGGCCACAGCCTCTGGATTGGTGTTGGCCGCCTGCTCCGGCAGACGATCCCAGCCGATATTGGGCTTTAACAAAACGGTCTGGCCTTTTTTAACAAATTGCGCCATGCCGCCCAAAGCCTCCACCGCCTTGCGCACCATCTCCGCCGGCGAGCCGTTGCGGACCACGGCCAGGGATGACATCTTGTTTTCGGCGTTTAGCAATGTTGGCAGTATACTTGATGTGGATATCGCCAAACCGGCGCTCACGGTTCTATGTAAAAATGTCCTGCGATTTATCTGTTCCATCATGAATTCCTCGATCTGATTTGATTTTTTCCATTCCAACCATTATCTATAAAAAGTATATCAATTTTAAATTTTATGCAAGTATTTTTATACCATATAGCAGTTGGTGAAGTGTTTAGCCGTGATAGTGCGTCGTGGGACGAGTCATTAACATGGGTACGATATTTCGTGCACCTAAGCGATCCTTGCCATTTCCTGTCATTGCGAGTTGGGTATGGCAAAAGTGCCATTATTCCGGAAGGACAAAAAAAGAATGTCATTGCGAGTGGAGGAACAGAAGGATCGTTCATAGTTAAGACTGCGGTGGAGCGAAGCAATCCCTACCTAAAGGGCAAAGTCATATTCACGCCCCCCCCAAAACGACAACAGCCCACCCTCAGGTGAGCTGTTGGATGAAGCGGTATCGCTTTATATCGGGTGCCGAAGGCGGGATTTGAACCCGCACGCCGGTTAGGCACTACCCCCTCAAGATAGCGTGTCTGCCAATTCCACCACTTCGGCAAAGGTTCAATATTACTGTTCTGTAGGTACGACCGGTTGCGTAGGAACCGGCTGTTGCGGCACCTGCGGCAACGTGCGCGCCGGTGACGATTCCATGCGTTCCCGCTCCTGCTGCACCAGGCTCTCCTGACTAACGCTGCCGCGCGTCATCATGCCCATGAGCAGGGAGATGAGGAGAAAGGCTATGGCTAACACTGCGGTTACTTTTTGCAAAAAAGGCGCACTGCCGCGTCCGCCGAAAAGCGAACCCATGGTGTCCATACCGCCGAAGGTACCTGCCAATCCGCCTCCTTTGCTCGACTGGATCAAAATGACAAACGTCAGAGCAAAGCAGACCAGCATAAAAAGAACAATCAGAAAAGAATACATAACGACTCCATAATTACGAATGTATGATATCCAGAAAAGATTGCGCATCCAGGCTGGCGCCGCCGACAAGTCCTCCATCTATATCGGGCTGGGCGAGTAATTGTCCGGAGTTATCCGGCTTCATGCTGCCGCCATATTGAATGCGAACGCGATCGGCCACCGTACGATCGTATAGCTTGAATAATAAATCGCGAATATATTGATGCGCCGCCTGTGCCTGCTCGACCGTAGCCACAACGCCCGTACCGATGGCCCATACCGGCTCATAAGCAAGGATGATTTCAGCCGCCTGCCCGGCGGTCAGACCCGCCAGACAACCCTCGACCTGAGTCTCTAACACACGTTCGGTTAAATTATCCTCCCGTTCCTTCAAGGTCTCACCAACGCATACAATGGGGCGCAATCCGGCTGATAATGCCGTTTTGATCTTGCGGTTCACGGTTTCATCGGTTTCATGAAAATACTGCCGCCGTTCGGAATGACCGATGATAACATATTCACAGCCGGCAGAACGCAACATGGCGGCCGATATTTCACCGGTAAATGCGCCCTTTTCCTCCCAGTGGAGGTTTTGTCCGCCCAACCCGATGCGGGTGTTTTGAATCACCAGCGCCACCGCAGTCACGTCGGTGAAGGGCGGGCATAATACCACATCAATTTTATCGCCGGTTTTTATTCCCTCTTTGATGGCCGCGGCCAGCTCCAGAGCTTCGTCCACGGTTTTGTTCATCTTCCAGTTGCCGGCAATGATTCTTTTTCTCATCCAAACCTCAATTTTTTCGGCGGATTCGCATCCGCCGAAAAAATCCACTATAATTTACAAAACAAAATCAGTAATTTCCATATTTATTTACAGTGCCGCCATCTTTTCCAGCAGATCGACGACGCGAACCGAATAGCCCCACTCATTGTCGTACCAGGCCACCACTTTAACAAAATTACTCGTGCGTTCGAGCACCATGGTGGAGAGGGCATCGAAAATCGAAGAGTAGCTATTGCCGATCACGTCGCAGGAAACAATCGGATCCTCTGTGTACTGAATGATGCCTTTCATTCCGCCTTCCGCCGCTGCTTTGACAGCCGCATTGACCTGTTCCACCGTCACGTCCCCCTTCAACTCGACCACCAGATCGACTACCGAACCATCCGCTACCGGCACGCGCAGGGCCATACCGTCCAATTTGCCTTTGAGTTCAGGGATAACCACACCCACCGCCTTGGCGGCTCCGGTCGTCGTCGGAATAGTAGACACGGCTGCAGCGCGAGCGCGACGCAAATCCTTGTGCGGCAGGTCGAGAATCCTCTGATCATTGGTATAAGCGTGCACGGTGGTCATGAAACCGCGCTTGATGCCGAATGTATCGTGCAACACCTTGGCCACCGGCGCCAGACAGTTGGTGGTGCAGGAGGCGTTGGAGACGATTTTATGCTCGGGTTTCAGCGCTTCGTCGTTCACACCCAGTACGATCGTCGCATCAATTTCATCTTTGGCCGGTACTGTGAGGACTACTTTTTTAGCACCCGCCTCCAGGTGTTTGGATATGTCCGCTTTTTTACGAAAAACACCGGTGGATTCGACGACAATATCCACACCCATTTCTTTCCAGGGCAGATTGGCGGGATCTTTTTCGGCTGTGACTTTGATCTTCCTGTCGTCCACCACTATATACTCGCCTTCGGACTTTATCTTTTTATCCCAAACCCTGTGTACGGAATCGTATTTCAATAAATGCGCCAGGGTCGGCGCATCTGTAATATCATTCACCAGCACCACATCGATGTTTTTTCGCTCATGCGCGATGCGATACACCAGCCGTCCGATTCGGCCAAATCCGTTGATACCGACTTTGATTGCCATACGTTTCTCCTTTTCAAAAAGTGTTACAATGCGTAAAAAAATTATTGATAAGATACTAACACAATCAACCAAATATGCCCGCATTACGCTTAAAAACTATGCTTTTCCGGCGCATCCTAAAACATGCAATTTATGCTTCACCATATCCTTGATGGCATCCCGCGCCGGTCCAAGGTACTTGCGCGGATCGAATTCGTCCGGCTTTTCGGCAAAAACCTGGCGAATGGCCGCTGTCATGGCCAATCGCAGATCGGTGTCGATATTCACCTTGCACACACCGGTTTTGGCCGCCCGAGCGATCATCTCCTCCGGCACGCCCTGGGCGCCGGGCAGTTCGCCTCCGTATTTGTTGCATAAATCGACAAATTCCTTCAGCACACTGGAAGCGCCGTGCAATACCAGCGGATAATCGGGCAATTCCTTCTCGATTTCAGCCAATCTGTCGAAATCCAGTTTCGGCGTGCTCTTGAACTTGTAGGCGCCATGACTGGTGCCGATGGCCACGGCCAGAGAATCGCAGCCGCTGCGCTCGACGAATTCCTTTGCCTCTTTGGGATTGGTGTAAATGGCATCGCGATCGGAAACGTTGACGTGCTCTTCGATGCCCGCCAGCCGGCCCAGCTCCGCCTCTACCGGCACACCGCGCGGATGCGCATAGTCGACCACCTGCTTAACCAGGTTTATATTCTCTTCGAAAGGTAGGTGCGAACCATCGATCATCACCGACGTGAATCCGCCGTCGATGCAGGACTTGCACAGTTCGAAACTGTCGCCGTGATCCAGATGCACGGCAATGGGCAGATCGTACATCTCCAAAGCGGCTTCGATCAACTTCATCAAATAGGCGTGCTTGGCATAACTGCGCGTGCCTCTGCTGATCTGCAAAATCAACGGCGCCTTTTCTTCATAGGCCGCTTCTACGATGGCCTGTGTAGTTTCCATATTATTGATGTTAAACGCGCCGATAGCATATTTACCATTATAGGCCTTTTCAAATAACTCTTTGGTGCCAACTTTCATATGATCTCTCCAAATCAAATATTATCAGGATACTGACTTAAAAAAAGCGTTACCAGAGGGGAACCGGCGCCCCTCCCCGTACGCTTACCATATCGCAATGGAAAAATTTATATATAGATTATAAAATAATAAAATTTCAGGTCAAAGTCAAGTGATGATTTAAGATACAATAAGATTAGCCTCACAAATAGACTGCGATGATACAAAGATACGAATACCCGGCAATAAGATTCGGGACCGGTGCACATTTTTGATGGTCGATACCCGGCAGGCCCGTCAGCCCTGCGGGCTTGTTTTAAGTCCAAATAAAAATAGCCATCCAGATAATTTTTATATAGCAAAAATCGTTCCCCTCAGACCACCCGCACCAGCGAAATCACGATGACGCGCGCGGCGCCTGCATCTATCAGGGTGCGGCTGCATTCTTCTAAGGTACTTCCCGTGGTCAATACATCATCCACCAGGGCCAGCTTTTTTTGCGCCACCCGATCGGGTTTTACAACGGCGAACGCGCCCAGCAGGTTGCGCATGCGATCGCTGCGATTCATTCGCGCCTGCGATGGCGTCGGCCGGCGGCGCAACAACACATCCGTCCACAGAGGCACACCGCAGGTTCGTCCGATTGACCGGGCCAATTTTTCCGCCTGATTATATCCGCGTTGCCTCTGCCGGACTTTATGCAGCGGCACCGGTATCAGGGCGTCGATCTCCCGCGTATATCCCAGATCCATCATCAACTGCCCCAGATTTTGCCCCAATGGCTCTGCTAACGACCAAAAACCGCTATATTTGAAAAAGTGAATCAATTTCTGCAAATCGTCGGTATAGGGATATAACGCAAGGGAACGCTCGAAACTCGGCGCGAATCGCAGGGCATCCTGCAGGTCCTGGCCGCTCAGGTCTTCTTCATCCAGCAGCGCCAAACCTGCCAGACATTTTTCGTGGATCAGCGTCTCGTTCGCCTGCAGATATCGATCGCACAGCAAGCAAAGCGGCGGATAGACAAAATCCGTCACCATGCGGCAAAAAAAACGGGCCGTGCTCCATATGCGCCGGCCCGTCCCGTTTATCCAGCTCTGAGCCATTATTTGATATGATAAACAAATTGCAGTTTGGGTTCGACGCGCTCCTGCGGCTTGTATTCCCTGCTGCCCGGTTCGGTCTCGACGAAGGTCCAGATGTAATCGACATACATGATCAGATACGGTTTGATCTTGTAGCCGACGCCCACGCGCGCGACGCTCTCATTATTCAAAGTGAAAACATCTTTGACTTTTTCGACGCCAATTTTGTCATAAGTAGCGTGAAAGGCAATCACCGGGATCAATGCCGGGGCGTCGGCGGCCAGGTGCATGCGGCCACTGTTGGGCTCATCGTCCAATCGGGCGAGCATGCCGAGCAGGCGCACGCGGTTGCCAAGCAGGTTGCCGTAGAGTTCGCCGAACACGCCCTTGGTCTCGCCGGTGATATCGGTCAGATAATCGGCTTTGTGCCGGGCAGAGTCGCCGCTGATTTGAAAACGTTGCACTTCATAGAAAGGATCAAAATAGGAGGCCATGAATTCTTCTCCCAGCCAGCGCCGTTCCACCCGCGCCGCCAGTTCCAGAACACCTAAAAGATTGCCGAGTCCGGAATAGATGCCCACGGCCTGGCCGGAGCCGAATGAGCGCGATTTCTCTTCTTTGCTGCTGTAGCCGTGGATTTGCGCCCAGTCGTAGTACAAATAGGTATTAAAGATGGAAGACCTGACCAGCGGCAGCTCGACGTCGAATCCATAGACCGAGACGGCGTCATCGCTTTTGCTGCGCTCATCCGGATCAAAATCGCGCGCAAACGAGGCGCCCAGGGCGAAATTCTTGATGATGGGAATTTCGGTGCTGTATAACGGCCGGTAATAGCCGCGCATGCCTAACAACTCGGCGCGCGCCATGTTGCTGGTGATGGTTTCAAAGCCGAAATGACCGAAATCGAGGTCTAATTCCAGACCGATTTTGCGATTGTCGTAAGAGGCCTCGTTGGTATAATAATTGACAATAAATCCGTGCCCCAGTCGCGCGGCATCCATGGTGCCGACGCGAACATAAACGGGATCGAGTTTGCGGCCGTAACGCAGGTAGCGAATCAATCGCAAATAATCATAACTGCTGTCCCAATCTTTGGAACGGATGTGACCGGTATCGGTATCGTAAAGCAGGTTGATGTTCAAGCCGATGCCGAATTTGCCGATGGCCAGTTCCGGTCGCAGGCCGATGGAGACGTAGGTTTTGCTCTCATCGCCCTCATCGATGCTGGCAAATCCCACACCGCCCATGATCTGACCGCGCTGGTCGCCCATGTATCCCAGCCCGCCGTCGGCATACTGGGAAAATCCCATTCCGGTCAGGCAACATAGCAAAACCACTGCCACAACATAAATCCTTCTCATGGAATGACTCCTTTCGATTTTGGCATAAAACATCCGACCATGTTCGCAATTCACACTATTATCCATAAAAACATCCGCGAACCGCTAAAAACGGTGATCCAGGTCAAGAAAGGATCAAATCACCACATATCATCCATGCCGGGCGGGATGTCCCAGTGGGTGGCCCACTGAAAATGCGCTCCGCCTCCCGGCATAGAGGCCTTGTCGACTGAGAGTATGCGCTTGTGTTCCAGCTCTTCCGCCGCCAGGTATTCGAACATCTCCCTGGCGCGAGCGCTGCGGGCTTTGAGACTGGCGCCGCGATAGAATTCGTATGCTTTTTGTTCGGCGGCCATGGCCAACTCGATTGCTTCGTGAGCGGTGATCTGGGGAGAAACGTTCTTTCCGCTGATCTCCGTTCCCATAAGATTCACCGCCGGCTTTTTCTGTGCCAATTTTTCATAGAGCTCGGAGAGCTGGTCGAAATGTCCCTCTTCGGTCATGGCCAGATACCTGAACTTGTTGCGCAGCGCTTCGCCGGCGACGATTTCGGCGACGCCGAGGTAGAATTCCTGGGCGCCTTTTTCGCGGCTGATGGCCAGCTCCAGGGCGCTCAATACGTCCATATCATCATCCGCAGCGCCTGCCAGCAGATCGGCAAAAGCCTTGTTGAACGCCGGCAAGTCCGCCGGTTTGCGTGAAGTCACCAGCTGCCCGTCCACACACACTTCCTGGTCCACATAGTGCGCACCGGCCAGCTTGACGTCGTCGCGAATGCCTTCGTAGCAGGTGGTGGTCACCCCCTCGAGGACGTCGGCGGAAATGAGCACCTGCGGACCGTGACAGATGGCGCCCACCGGCCGTCCCGTTTGCCAGAAGGCTTTAACGAACTCGATGGCTTTGTCGTTGAGACGGATGCGCTCCGGCGCCCCGCCGCCGGGAATAATGACGCCGTCGTACTCCTGGAGCTCGAGTTCGTCGATGCTGCGGTCAGGCGTCAGGGTAACCTTGCCCAGTTTGCCGGTTATTTGCGATTTATCCAAACCGACCAGATGAACCTGCGCGCCTTTTCCCTGTAAATATTCACGCGGATTGGACGTTTCCTCATCGTGAAATTGCGGTCCGATTAATATGGCGATGCGTTTATCTTTCAACATAATGAGAACCTCATGAAAAAAGTTATTGACTATATTCAAATAATTTATTTATGTTTTATGGCAATTGCACTTATCTAATTTCAAAGAAAGTTGGTTATGAAAATTACTTGTTCTTTTTCTATGATCATTATAATCTAACTGCTGTAAGATATTATTCTTTTCCTTAAAAACAATTCGATTAGAATCAATCAATTTTTTATTTTTTGGTATAAAATAATTTTTTTCAATTTGATTCCAGTCTTTATCTCTCAATGTTACAATACTATCAATAAAAATACTAATAAAAGCATTACCAATTTTTGATTTAGTTTGTTCAATTTGCAGTTTATTTGAACTTATTTCAACATATTTATTATCAATATCGAAACCAATATAATTACGTCCGAGTCTTTTTGCGGCTATGGCAGTTGTTCCTGTTCCAGAAAACGGATCAAGAATAACATCATTTTCATCAGATGTCATTAACAATATTCTTTCTAGCAAATGTATTGGCAACTGACAAGGGTGTATGTCTCTGTATTTATTGTGTTTAATACGATGAATATCTGTCCATACATCTGAAACTAGAGGTCCAAATGGATGCAGTCCCGATTTTTTTCCACCATAGTCTTTCAATAAAAAGCCACACCGACGGCATCTTTTATGAGGATATCTAATCTCGTAATATTTATTATTTTTTAATTCTTTCGCATAGTATAATATTCCATAGTGAGAAGGTTGCAAAGATTTACCCATAGGCGCTGTAGGAGCATCCCAAGATATCCAATGTTTAAATTCAGCTACTTCATTTAGAAATCCTGAATAATATGTTAACCATTTGGGAATGTTATGTAAGAATATTGATCCATTTGGCTTTGTTACCCTTACCATTTCATGTATCCACTTTTTGCACCAATTCAGATATTCTTTAAATTCAAGGCTATCTCGATAATTGTTGTATTTTTTATTCAGATTAAATGGAGGATCAGCGAATGTTACATCTATAATGTTATCTGGTATATCAGAAAAAATTTCTAAACAATCACCTAATATAATTTTATTTAAATAGTTTTCTATCATATTTTAAAAATCCTTTTTAAATATTCTGTAAAACGTAGTAATTCATCTTTATGAAAGGTAAATACATCCTCATAAGCTGAGACCATTCTTCTTAAATCACCTTTTCTTACATACCATCCGATACCATCTATAAAACCGATAAATTTTGCATCTGGATAATGTTTTTTTATTAAATCTTCAATTGATACTTCAGTTTTGGATTTATCTCCTTGGCCAGAAGATGTTGTAACGAGATAAGAACTTTCAGCTATAATGATTGGGTTTGTTTTTTGTGGTATAATAAAATCCATTGTCCTTTTTGTTATTGGTGCGTTCTTAATTAATTCAGATAAGTCACCTGATTCAAAAGGAATGTTCAAATCATTAAGAATCTCTTTAACAACAATTTCCGGATTATTATCCCTCATACCTGAATATGAGCCTTTTTCTTTATATCTTATAAGAGTATCAATCATTTCAGGAATTTCAAATTTCAATTTTGAAATACTCAATTTTTTAATTTCAAATAATGGTAAGGTCTTTAATAAAAATGGTATTGTAGCTCCCTCGAAAAATAAATTTATCAATCCTTTCCTAAAATACACATTTTTTTTTACCATTTTTAATATTGTATCATCAGACCATTCTTTAATTCCTTCTCTAGAATCCTTTGTTTCTTTTATCCATTTTTCTTTCAATACCAACCGGTTCAAATCTTCATCATTTACCACTCTTATTAATGTTGTTATTCGCTTAAGGTTTTCATTTGAAAAACCCGTTAAAGCAAGTAAAGCACGTAAACCATTCTCTTTTTCATTTAACATATTTTCAAATAATTCTTTTCTCAATCCATCTACTTCTATATCATTTTTCAATAATAGTAAGGTTTCTTTAATAGAAGTTAAATATCCTTCATATTTTTCTTCAAATTTTTGATTATAAAAATAAAAGGTATTTTTATCAATTACTCTATGAAATTTTATATCTTCTGAATTCATAAATATCCTTAAATAATCTTTTGGAAAAAAAGTATGTATTCATCTTTCATGGTATTCCGCATACCTTTTATTGGTTTTATTATACTTTTTACAAGAGGCATACCCAATTTATTACATGAATCAATAATTGTTTGTTCTAACCGAACACCTCCGGTTTGGTTAGTATTTGATCCGATAATAATTACTAAAAACTTACCTTTCTTAAGCACCCGAAATATTTCGGTACATACAATTGCCATATCTTTGAAATAATTAAAAAGACGATCATCTCGATTTTTACCAATTAGCCCAATCATCTTAGATTTTAGTTCATTAACATCATATCCAAGAAACTCTAATTGCTCTTTATCATTATTTGCATAATCAATAGCAAAAGAATAGGGAGGCGAAGTTATAACGCCATCAATTGAATTATTTTCAAGATATAAATTAGTTGCACTTGAATCATTTAATACCCTAACGTTACCAATTTTCTCAAGTTCAAAATTTGGATTATTAATAAAATCATAAAC
>JAFGSU010000278.1 GCA_016934435.1 Candidatus Zhuqueibacterota bacterium
CCGCCCACCGGACGCCAGCCCTGGCTGCCCGGATGCGTCCACAATACCACATCTTTGCCCGCCCGGTGTAAATCACGCAACGGGCCGATCAGGTGCGCCGCCCATACCCAGGTGCCGGAGAACAGCACCACCGCATCAATGTCATCCATTTTTTTGAATTTGGCGAAACATGTACGTGCTTCCTGTTTGTCTGCAACGATAATGTCATGGGTGACCAGCTCAAGGCCGGCTTTCGCCAGCGCCTTTTGGGAGGCTTCAATCAAAGCGTTATCAATAAAAGGCGTTCCCATTGGGTCCTTCAAGCCATCCTTATGAACGCCAAACACGACAAAAGCAACTTTAGGTTTTAACATGGTTCCCTCTTAATCATAAATTGTGCCAGGCACATCAGGAATAAGTCGGCGGATATTCTGATGATATATTTTTTTCAGCGTCTCCGGCGGCAACCCAATGCCGCAAATGGGCCAGCGGTGACGGCTGAATGTGCCATCATAATCCGGCGCATAAAATCCTTCGTCAAACGTCTCCAAAAAACGGAAATAGGTGCGGTACATCATTTCCGACTCTTCCAGATCCGCGGGCATATCGCTGCCGAACACAATACGGTCCTGCCAGCGCAGAAAAAACGTTCGGGCCGTATAGGGCTGACGACCCAGTTCATCCAGCCGCGCGGAAAAATCAATATATACATTGGGATTTTCTTCCAGCAACCGTGACACATAAGACAAATTTTCCGGAAAATTAGCGACGTGCGGCAGAATAAAAATGGTTTTCGGATGCTGTCGCACCAGATTGTCCCGTTGTTGTAATAATATTTCCTTGCGCGGGAATTTCTTGTCCGCAAAACTCCAGGAAGGATATTTCAGCAGGGATTCATAATGTTCATTATCCGGCGTTACCGGCTGGAAAAAACCATAAGGATCCGACTGATGAATCAGCACCGGCACACCCAGACGGCCTGCCTCTTCCCAAATCTCGAACAGCCGCGGATCATCCGCCGGAATGAGCCTGCCGGAGCTATCGCGATAACTCAGTCCCAGTTCCTTCAATACTTTCAACCCGCGCGCCCCGCGGCGCACATGCGCCTGCAGCGTGGCAATGGATTCGGCGACGAACCGTTCGGCATCCGCAAACAAGGGCTGATCCGCCGGCCGGGCAAACTCCGCCAGAGTGAAACAATAAAACCGTCCAAGATATTTATCGCTATAGAGAGAAAAGAAATTTTCGATATCTCTGGGTTGAAGTTGATATCCTCCGCCGGCAAAGGCGATCCTGGCGTTGGCTGTCATGTCGCACAGGCTTACTACCCCCACGTTATCCATGGTCTGCACTATCCGTTCCGGTTTGCCCTGGCCCCAAAGATGGTTGTGCGCATCAATGACCTTATAGGCGGGTTTTAGGGGAATATGGTTCTCGGTTTGCAGATAGCTTTGCATGAGATTATTTTACAGTTGGTATTATTTTAAGCGCATGCTTTCCATGTGTAATTACATTACGCGCTATATGCTATTATTAACGCGTATCTTTTGCAAGAAAATACGTGTCCGGAGCTTCGGCCTTTAGGGCGCGTTTAATAAAGACGACACGGGCATCTTACCCGTGCTTTTTTACATCGTCAATGGTGTTTGCGATGCAAAAAAGTCGAAGGGCAAGATGCCCGCGTCACTACTGCATTTTAGACATCACGTCCTGAAGCTTGAACTTTATGCAATCTGTCGTCCGCAACAGGAACGAACTATCACTATTTTCGCCGACGCAGCAAGCCCAGGCCGCCAAGTCCCAGCAGAATCATCGTTGCCGGTTCGGGCACGCTTGATTCAATCTGGAAGTTGTCGAGCGTATTGTCACCGTATTCAGTCAGGAAAAATCCTGTATAAGCAATATTCGGCGTCCAACCGGTAATAAGGTTCGGAACATTAAGATCGGTGAATACCGGATCGCCGTTAATGGTGACGTTCAGTGTTCCCGTGACGGTATCATACGCCACGACCAGCGGTTGCGAGGTACCGATATTGCTATAGATGGATGGTATTTCGGTGACCAGATTGACTTCTGTTCCCTCGCCCAGGCATAACAACCGGGCGTTACCTAGAGTGCCATCGATATCGGTCTGTTGGTTGTATATGCGTACGGCAAAGGTGCACAGATCCAAATTAACAGTTGCCGATCCGCCAACATTTATGCCGGAAGGGTAAAAAACAATAGCGCCGTCCTGCGCGCTGGTGGCATTAGGGAAATATAAATCACTGCTGACCGTTATGGTTTCACCGGCCGGATCAGGAACATAATCGACCAGCGCCACCTGTATGCTGGTGGAGCCTCCGGCGCGACGGATGCAATCATCGTCATTGCCGGGAGTACCGTCGGGGTCAACAAAAACGTAATGATCGCCGGTTGTGCGGTTGTACCATTCACGGTTGCCGACTTCCGTGAAGGTTCCATCCAAAGCTCCGTCAACAAGCCGGGTGTCGGTCAGGGTAAAGGTCTCCTCCACAATCACATAGGCGGAGGCGCCTTGACCGACGAGCAAGGCGAGCAGACATACAGACAATACAA
>JAFGSU010000279.1 GCA_016934435.1 Candidatus Zhuqueibacterota bacterium
AATTTTTTTATTGCATGCGCGTGTTTGATAAAGACGGCATTGTTGACAAAAACCTGGAAATGATCCGGCGCCATCAGTTTATCCGGATCATTGGCATCCAGATTGCGCTCAAGAACGTCGACCACCTCACTGTATAAACGGTCTGATTCCAACGGATCGATGAAGGACCAAAAAATGGAATAGACCATTTTTTTTACCCCATGATCAATGGTATTGATAACACCCATAGCATCCTTATGGTTTTAAATTCATTCCTGGATTATTATCCGATAATTCATAATTTTTATTTCATCGCCGGGCGATATGGGCACCGGTTTATTCAATTCTAACTCCCGGTCATTGAGAAACGTGCCGTTAACACCCATGGGCGTCAACGACAGATTGCCGTCGCTGAAAGTAATAGTGGCATGCGTTCTTGAAATCGAATAATCCGGGCTCTGCAGCACGACATCGTCCTTGGTTCCGCGACCGATGGATATGGTTTCCTTGCCGATGGCGTGCTCCTGCGGTCCTTCACCCGAATCGACCAGAAGTTTATACAACACCTTTTCTTCGAGTTTCTGCACGACGGTTTTCTGATCATCATCCGGCATCTGCGGCAAAGGTTGCTCCACCAGCGTCTGCTGAAAGTCACTTTCCACTTCCGGTTCAGGCGCTTGAGCGATTTCGGCCTCCGCTTGCGCTTTTGCATCCTCTTCAGTTTTTTTTATGTGATGGTCGATGCGAAACTGTCCATCCGCGAGACCGGTATCCGTCTGCATCTGGATGATCAGGTCATGTTTATTCTGTTCCGGATTGATCTTGCGCATTTCGTGATATAATTCTTCTCTCAATTCATCACAGACCACATCCTCCACTTCCAATCTCAGTTTTCGGTCCGTTTCATTGAAATAGATGATGTAATAAGCCGGGATGATAATTTTTCGGCCCACCACATCCACATTTTGCTTCATAATCTCCTTGAGCTTCTGGGAAATATCCTTGTACGGTATCCGGCCCTTATCTTTTGCCATTTTATCCCTCGTTTCTTCGCCATCTTCGAGGTCCGAGACCTTTTTCCAGATATCCTTGACTTTATCTTTCAAGCCCATAAGCTTTGCTCCAAATAATAGTTCATACAAATAGATGAAACCATGGTAATGGCTGCAATCGGATCAATTTAATACTGCCTTTATCGGCATCAGCAGAGAAAGAGATAGCATCTCTGCGCAAGCTGTCCAGAGATTCATGACCAATAGCTATTTGCAAGTTGCTGCAGGTGCAGATACCCCGGCGTATCCAACCGGTCGCGGAGAAATACTTCGAGATCGTCCATCATCGTTGCGGCGTCGGGATATCTCTGTTTCTTTTCCGTTTGTATGGCCCTGTTTACAATATCGATCAACGGCTTCGGTACCATCGCGGAAGCACTCAATGGTTTATCCATTTTGCCCAGAGACTTGGCGCGAATCAGAGCCGAGACTTCTTTCTGTTGAAAGGCTCTTTTGCCGGTGAGCATTTCATACATGGTAAGGCCCAGAGCATAAATATCAGCCTGAGCATCGATATCATGCCCGTCCAGCTGTTCGGGCGACAGATAGGGCAACGTTCCGACCACATTCCCGGTATCCTGAGTGTGAAGACTAACTGCTGCCGGCCGGGCGATGCCAAAGTCCGTCAGTTTCACCCGCCCGATGCGGCTGAGCAGGATATTGGCCGGTTTTAAATCCCGGTGCACAACGCCGTTGTATGTTTTGCCGTAAATGGAGAGTTTGAGGTTGTGGGCATAATCCAGCGCCCGGCATACCAGTATGGCTATAATGCCGGTCTGTTCCGCCGTTAGCGGACCGCACTTGCGGATAATCTCCTCAACAGAAGCGCCGTTGATATACTCCATCTCTACATAAGGGAGGGAATGCCATTCCCCAACCCCATAGCTGTGCACGATATTGGGATGATCGAGTTTGGATGATATTCGAATCTCGGTCTCAAACCTTTCCATGAATGCTTCCGGCTGATTGGGTTTGAGCACTTTGACGGCCCGGTACACTTCCATGCGCGGATTCCAGATCAGATAAACATCCGCCATGCCGCCGCTGCCCAATACCTTGACGATTTTACTGTTGCCGATTTGCTGGAATTTGAGGACATGTTCATCCGACAGTCGGTCGCGATCCATCGGCTCCTTGCCGCCGGGTGCGGTCTTGTCGTCCTGCCTTTTTTTCCCTGTCTCATCAATCTGTCCCGGTTTTAATATCGTCGTCGCCACATCGCCACTCATTGTATTCAGAATATGATGAGCCGTGGCAGTTTTTGGTATGGTTGCGAGAAGCGCCTCTTCGGACGGTGGTTGTATGCTTTCTGCGGCAGATTCGTCGGCGACTTCTAACTTTAAAGGTTCGATCACCTGCGTCGCCACCGGCGTTTTGCGGCCGGCCAGCCAGACAAGTGAAAACAGCCAGGCAAACAGGTGGTGGGCGGGATTCCAGAAATAATGCAGGTGCTGAAAAAGGATAAATCCGATGATCAGACTCGCCACCAGCAATCCTGTTCCCACAAAAACGCCGATGCGTTTGTGCAACCCGCTGAAGATTAATGCCAGCCCGGGAAATAATACGAGAGCCAACGCCCAGTTAAGAATCCCGAATATTCCGCCGCCTTTTTTCACCCATGCTTTTTCGAATATATCCATGGCAGCGGTCGCCCACACCTTGACGCCGGCATATTGCGAAGCGACGGGTGTGGTAAAAAAATCGGAGCCAGCTGCCGGATCATCCATGCCCAGGAATATGAGCTTGTCATGCAGCATCGCAGCATCTGCAGAACCATTTAAAACATCCAGGGCTGAAATGGTAACGATAGGCTTTTTCTGCGAACGAAAGTTCAGCAGAGCGGACGCCGCATACGTGGATATGGGAACCGATTTATCATCCAGCCAGACTTTGGCACGCCCATCCAGGATGAATTGCTCGGGTTTGAGGTTATAATAGGCGGCTACAGCGGACAAGCCGAATGAGGGGAAATACTCCTCCCCGGCGCGGACGACGTGAATAATCTCGCGCAGCTTTTGACTGGTGTTGCTGGTGGAAATGTTGAGGAATCCACTGTAACGGGAATATTGTGAAAACAGGGTATCGGGCAGGTCAAAATCCGTGATCCGGTAAAAGTGAATGCGGTCGAGCTGGTCGCTATTTTTCAGACGTAAAAATCGATATTGTTTTAAAGGTTCCGGGATGGGAGAGGAAAAAGCCGTGTGTTGATCGGCAAAAGCCGTCGCTCTGAACGGTACGATACATTTTTTGACCCGATTCAGGGTCGATGCCAGGCGGTCGTTATGGGCTTCGCCCTCTCTCCGGGGCAGAAGAATATCCAGCGCAATGACGCGTGGATGGAATCCATCGATCTTATCGATCACTTCGGCAATCTTGCTCCGGTTCCACGGCCATGCGCCGATGGTGGCAAGACTCCTGGCGTCAAAGGCAACCACGGCCACAGAATTACCTGCTTCAATTGGAAAGAAAGCAAAATTAAGGTCATAAAATAGATTGTCAACAAACCGCAGCGGTTCCAAAAAGATGATAAGGAGAAGAACCCCGGTTATCAGGAGTAAAATCAATTTCTCTTTATTACGCATCAATCAGTTCTCCGAGAACATTTCGGCAATGCGCTTGTCGCGTTCCTCGTTCCACCTTTCCCAGTCGTCATCGGGGGCTCTTTCGAATCCTGCAGGATCGGAAGGCACACCGTCCCTGTCTATCCTGATCGACTGCATGGCGCGGACAATTTGCGTCCACTCCTCCATAGTGACCTGGCGTGGACCGGAAACCTCAAACGGCTTGGTCATTATCTTTGGCTTTACCGGTTTTTTCTCTGTTTCCCGCTTTTTACCGCTCACCTCTACTTCGCCATCGTATACTTTAACTTCGGCGGAACTGTCGCTATTGACCGTGGTTTGATAAATCGTGCCGTGCACACCGGCGATGGCCGTCGGCATCTCCAGTTCGAACCGGCTGATCTTGTCCTTGAACTGCTTGATTTTGGACCATAATGAGCCGATGGAAAAATTCAATGCCGTTTTACCCTCTTTCTTTTCCATATCCCGGAAGGCTTCGATGGTCAGCTCTGTATTTTCTTTCAGCCGGACGACCGATTCGCGATTGATGATCAATTCAACCCGGCCGTTTTTACTCGTTTTTATCACATCTCCGGGATAGACTTCCGAATTGGGCGCCAGTTTTTGGAAGGCGCTTCCCCCCTGCTTTTTGATGAAGGCGCGGCCTTCCACATAGGTGACCACGCCCTGGGTGGCATCCACTTTTTTATAAAAGACGGTGTCTTCTTTGGCGAGCGCCTTGTCCGCCTCGCTGACCGGCTTTCTGAATTTCAGTTTTTGCGCCACATAGATGGTATTGATATTTTTCACGGCAGGATTATCTTTCATGAACGCCGTGCCAAGGCCTTTGTTGTAATATCCGTAAATCTCGATGCACAACAAACTGACGGTCTCGCCTTTTTTGACCGTGTGAATGATGAATGGGGTGTCGTCCGGAAGACTGGTAGCGGCGATGAATGCGAGGACCATGGCAGCCGATAAAACACTCACAATGAGAACGCTATTTTTTTTCATAATTGTTTACCTCTACTATCCATCCCAGATTCGGTGTTAACCTGCGAATTGAACTGAAAATGTTCCACCCACAGGGTTACTTAATTAACCTGTAGGCACCGAATCGGTG
>JAFGSU010000027.1 GCA_016934435.1 Candidatus Zhuqueibacterota bacterium
AGAACAATTGTTTGAGGAACAGACGCCGTCGCCACCGGACGGCCGCCGATACCGCACCGTACGCTGGGGCAAGCTGCTGCAGGTGTGGATGTTAGAGAGCCGCTCCTACCGCTCCGCCAACGATATGCCGGATGGAGCGGACAAAACCATCTGGGGACTGGAACAGAAAGCCTGGTTGCTGCGCACCCTGAAGGAAAGCGACGCCGTCTTCAAAGTCATCGTCAATCCTTCGGCCATAGTCGGTCCGGATAATCCCGACCAGGAAGATAACCATTCGGATCAAGCCTTTTTTTACGAAGGCAACTTTTTCCGCCAGTGGACACGGGACAACAACATGAGCCATCTCTACATCATCAATGGCGACCGCCACTGGCAGTACATGTCCACTGATCCTAAAAGCGGATTGCGTGAATTCTCCTGCGGGCCATCGTCGGACCAGCATGTGCTCAGAGGCCCGGGCTATGACGTCAAGTATCACTCGTTTTATCGCACCGGCGGCGGATTCGTCAGCGTCACGGTGACCAGGGGCGAGAAGAAAGTGCTGGCCAAACCGCAACGCATCGTGCTGGAAGACACCGTGCCGACGATCAATTTCCGCTTCCACGACGTCGACGGTGTGGTGTTGTATGAATATCGTGATACGGCGTTGACAGCGGAATAGGGCTTCCAACAGGAGATCACGATTGCCGGTGGGTGCCGAGGCATGAGATTATGTAAGAGGAAGCGCCCGAGGCAAAAGTGATATACCGATTAATTGGGCTCTGTATTCTGGAATGTTTAACACAATTCCTGAAGCAGCAGAAATGAGTTTGGAAGCGCCAATCATTGGGCATATTAAGCGGGATTGAATATCGGTGTGGTATTTTAATGCCAATTGGCAGACACCTTTCAACACTACAAGACCGATCCCGCAGAATAACGGTTGCTTTTTACAATATTATTGGGTAATATGTAATTAGAGTGGTAATTTTATTAACTTCACTCGAGACAGGAGGTACCATGTATAAAGCTATATTTATCTTTGCATTATTACCAGTAATCGGTCTGATGTTTTTATCCTGTGATGAAGCAGCTTCGGTTTTGAATCCGGAAACCATCGATAAAACCAAACTCGTCCCCCCTCTCGGTCTGCACAGCGTTACCGGCAATCAAAATATCAGCCTCTTCTGGTACACATCCAATTATGAAGATGATTTGGATGGCTATTTCGTCTACCGTGCCACAGGTGATTACACCAATCAATCCAGCGACTCCAGTCTATCGATTGCGTTTACCAGAGTCGATTCCATTCCGGCAACAGCGCCGGTCGATGCAGTAATGTCACGGATGATTACCGGATTAACTAACGGCACGACATATAGTTTTGCCATCGTCGCTTTTGCCGATGAAGGCAAAAAGATCAGCTATCCCAGCAACGTGATCAAAGACACGCCTCGCCCCGACATCAATTCCATTAGTCTTAAATCGGCCTCAACCGGTCAGGTGACGGGCGATGATACGCAGGCCGGTTTTGATTTCAACACCTTCACGGTAGTTGAGGTGCCAGCTGCGGGTTATACCAGCGCCAATGGCGCAGATATCATCAACGAAGCCTTTGATCCGGGTCGCGGCGCCAATATACGCGCCTGGCTAGCTGGAATGAACGGCGGTGGTTTGCAGGATCTCGGTTATATGGCCGATTTGGACGGCGCCGATGTCGCTCCGCCTCAAGGGTACTCCGCCGAAGGATCATCCATCGCCGTACTTGCCGGCCACGTCTATGCCGTAAAAACCGGTGACAATCATTACGGCAAACTCATCATCACCAATATCGGCGGCGCCCCGGATTATCCGATCCGGTTTAATGCTGCATTTCAGACCCAGCAGGGAAATCCAAATTATAAAGCGCAGGAGACAGGGTTTAGTCTTGGCATTCACTAAATCCGTAAAATAACGTTTAGCACCTGTGGGGCGAATTGATGACTTGAAAAAGGGCAGATTTAATCATCTGCCCTTTTATTTACGTTGGGGACAGCTTTACGCCATCTTTGATATTTTTCCTTCAAACACATGCTCAATCGGCATAAACCAATTCGGTGCGCAGGGATTCATGTCATAACTCCGCAGGTGGCACATTTTCAGTTCAGTAGACGGGTTAACACCGAATTGGGTGCAAAAAAGGTGCCTGGTAAGACCTGCCCATAATCAACGATTCGATGCGCATAGGTTACAACCTTAACCTTCCAGGTGGCACGTCATCCGCTCACTTTGCAGGGTAACACAGAATTAAGGAGACTGACTACGCATCTCCTGATCCTTACTCACATTGAGTAAAATTACAAAAATTGCTATTGATTAAATGAAAAATAAGTTGTATCCTTATTAATAAATGTTCACAGATTGGATGAAGGCATTCACCGATTCGGTGTTCACAAGCGAAAATGTTAACGATGTGGCGGGCGCTTGATCCGTTACGAGTGCAGGTTAACACAAAATTCAGGTTATCATAAGGACGCTTATTATGGTTACTCGGTCGCAAAAGATTCGTTTAGGGATTTTTCTGACCGTTTCCGTCATTGCGCTGCTTGCGGTTTTAGGCGTTATCCTGGTGCCGAAATATCTGGAGGTCCGCGATACTTACTATATCGGATTCCGCGATATTTCCATCACCGGTCTCATCGAAGGCGGGTCGGTTAAATATCACGGATTGACCGTCGGTTTTGTCAGCCGAATATTCATCGATCCGGAAGATATTCGCCGCGTTATCGTGGAAGTGAGTTTGGAGCACGGTACGCCCATCAAAGAGGATACGCGAGCGGAGATTGCTTTTCTCGGCATCACCGGCCTGAAGCTGATCGAATTGCGCAGCGGCAGTCGCACGGCCGAATCGCTCAAACCCGGCTCGTTCATTAAACCCGGACAGTCCATCACCGAACAGATAACCGGTCGTGCCGAGGTGATCGCCGACAAGACGGAAATTGTCCTGAATAACATCGCCGCCCTCACCAACCCGGAGAATCGCGAAAAACTATTCGCCCTGAGCGATAATGCCTCCAACGCCCTCAACGAATTGTACGATATATTGAATAAGAACAACGTTAGTTTTTCTACGACCATCCGCAACGCAGAACTGGCCTCGGCTGAATTGCAGGAGACGGTAGCGGTGGCGCGAAGGACGATGAATACGGTGCGCGATATTGCCCGTTCCGATTCCGTAAAACTCATTATCAGCAATATGGCTCAGTTTTCGGAAAACCTCAAAGAAGCGGACCTCGTTCGTCTGTTTGAGGAACTCAATAAAACACTGGATCGAACCAACAATATGATGGCGCAGCTGGAAAACTCGTTTTCAAAAAGCAATGCCGACATCATAGCCACGATCGAGTCATTACGGGAAACGGTGGACAATTTGAATCAGTTCTCCCGGCTGATCAGCGAAGACCCATCCATCCTGGTCCGTGGCGGCAAGCCAAAGGGCGCACCCGACTACCGATTGGAGAGATAATATGAAAACAACAAAACTGCTTTTTCTCCTATTATGCACAACTTTTTTACTGAACTGCGGCAGCCGCACCACCCTAATTCGAAAATATTATCTTTTAGAAAGCAAATTGCGCCCGGATACAGACCTGATGGGCATCACAGAACCATTTGCCGTCAACGCGGAGATCAGGGATTTCCGCATAGCCCTGCCCTATCAGGATGCCCGTATTCCGCTGCGTTCGGACGACAATGAGCTGATCTATTATTACTTTCATTACTGGGCCGTCAGACCCAGCGAAGCGGTTACGCGGTTCGTTCACGACCTGACCTTGCAGTGCAACATCTTCCAACGCTGTTCGCGCACGGCTACCGATCACGCGGACGTCATCATCAGCGGCGAAATACGATCGATGGAACGCGTCCGGGTCAGGAGAGACGAGTATGCGCATGTGAGCGGTGTGTTTCTGCTGACGGACGGCAAGACCGGTAAAATCCTGATTGAATACGATTTTAATCGTCGAATGGAGCTGAAAAAGAAGAAAACCATGAACGACTTTGCCGAATTGGTCAGCACCATATTGTTTTATGAGACCGAGGAATTTCTCTTCCGGGTGGCGGATTTATATCTCTATCCGCAAGGATAGTCGGGAAATAAACGATGATTATTGTACAGCTTATTCATAACACCCTGTCCATTGAGGGGCCGCTGGTCATTGCGGAAGTACCCAGGGCGCTGGAAGAGATCGAGCGCAGATTACAGGCTTTTAAAGGTAAAGAGCTTGATGTCGACCTCTCCGGTGTGGAACGTATAGACAGCGCCGGTGTATCGTTACTGGATGAAGTAACTGTTCGCGCTGCGCACCGTTCCATCACCCTTCGTATCAGGCATGTGCCCAAACATGCCCGGGAGGCTTTGAAAATATTTTCATCCCGAGGCAGAATGGAGCCGACCGGCCCGAAGCGGGATACTTTTTTCGTCCGCCTGGGCGAAGGCGTCGTCAATATGGGGCGGGCGTCGCTGGACTTTCTCTATCTCATCGCCGATACCGCCTATTTTTCCATCGTCGGGCTGGTTAATAAACGCGGGCTGCGCAAAGGAGAATTCGTCAATCAATCCGTTCTCATCGGCATGAATGCGCTTCCCATCGTGGCATTGATTTCCTTTTTAATCGGTTTTATTCTGGCCTTGCAATCGGCCGCGCAGTTGCGGCAGTTCGGCGCCGCCATTTATGTGGCGGACCTCATCGGCATTGCCATGACGCGCGAGATGGGGCCCATCATGACAGCCATCGTCGTCTCCGGTCGCAGCGGCTCGGCTATTGCTTCGGAAATCGCTACCATGGTAGTGACCGAGGAAAATGATGCGTTGAAATCCATGGCCCTGCATCCGGTGCGTTATGTACTGGTGCCGAAGATATATGCCATTACCGTCACCATGCCCTTGCTGACTACGCTATCCGTCATCATCGGCATCCTCGGCGCCATGGTCATCAGTATTACCTATCTGGGCATCGGTCCCAAACCCTTCTTCGAGGAATTGCGCACCGTCCTCTACCTGCGGGACGTACTCACCGGATTGGCAAAAAGCTTCATCTTCGCCTGGATCATCGCCCTGGTGGGTGCCTATTACGGTTTTCGTGTAAGGGGTGGCTCCGAAGGCGTCGGCCGCGTAACCACCGCCTCGGTTGTGGCTTCTATCTTCTGGGTCATCCTGGCGGATAGCCTGATGGGATTGATTTTCTATTTCGGACAGGGTGTGGAGTACTGAACATGCAGAATGCCTTTCCCCGCACAGGTCGTTGGGATTCAAACCGGTCCCATTATCATGCCGGGCTTGATCGTATTTCTGGTAGAAGCGAGGATGACGTAAAAAGCCGCAAGTAAAGCACTGCCATGGCTATTAAAGTTGAGCAAATGAAAAAATATTCGCACATTGTTGTAAATCAATAGGCAAGTCTATCGTGCCAACACCGGCTCCAGTATCGTTCGTAAAAATCATAAAAAACCTTAAAGACGATCAAAGCGAAGATGGCGGGACGGCACAGCAGGAGGTATGATATAATGGAAAAAAAAGGAATGGAACGTAGAGAATTTTTATTCAAAAGTTCCCTGGGCATAGCGACGGCCGGTTTGGCTCTGCCGCTGACACAATCGATTGCTCAGGAAGAAAAAAAATCACCGACCCTGATTTATCGCACCCTGGGAAGAACGGGATTATCCATTCCCGTTGTCAGTTTCGGGGTGATGAACTCCGACAGCCCCGATCTGATGAAAAGGGCTCTGGAAAAGGGCGTCAAACATCTGGATACCGCATTCGGCTATCTGAACGGCAACAGCGAAAAGACCATCGGCAGCGTGGTGAAAGAAATGGGATTGCGCGACCAGGTTTTTATAGCGAGCAAGGTGTGGTTGGCCCGCGATCGCGACAAACACGTTTACACGCCAGAAGATATCGGCCGCATGCCCGGTGCAACGCTTAAAAATTTCAACGATCAGCTCGAGCTCAGTCTGGAGCGTTTACAGACCGATTACGTCGATATTTACTATCTGCACGCCTGTGCCAGCAAGGAAATGGTGAATTATGAGCCGATGATGGAATCGCTCCTGCAGGCAAAAAAGGCCGGCAAAGCGCGTTTTGTTGGTGTCAGCACTCATACCAATGTGGCGGAGGTGATACGCGCCGCCGTGGATGCCAAAATTTACGATGTTTTAGCGGTGGCATTTAATTTCTGGCGCAACGATAAGGATGAAGTAGGCGAGGCCATTGAATACGCCCACAGCCACGGCGTCGGCATCATAGCGATGAAAACCCAGGGCGGCCGACGTCGAGATGCCAACATCGCGGTGAATCATACCGCGGCGCTCAAATGGGTGTTGAGCCATGAAGGCGTGTCCACCACCATCCCCGGCATGACCACGTTTGACCAGTTGGATTTGAATTTCTCGGTTATGGCCAATCTTGAACTGGACGAACAGGAGAAAAAAGACCTGAAATTGAGCGCCCTGGATGTCGGCAGCCTGTGCCGGAGTTGCCGTCGCTGCATTCCGACCTGTCCGCACCGGGTGGAAATTCCCAACCTGATGCGCGCCCACATGTACGCCGATGCCTACGGCAATCTCAGTCAGGCGGAATGGACGTTGCATTCGCTGCCCGAAAAACAGGGATTGCAGGCTTGCCGCTCGTGCTCGGTTTGTAGCGCTACCTGTGTGCAGGGCCTCAAAATCGGCCGAAATGTACAATCGCTGAAAAGGCAATTCGTTTTGCTGGCATAATCGCAGGCGATCACCTATTTTTCCAGGTCGAACTGTCGCTGTGCCCCAAATGGCGCAAAAATTTTTATCGACTGTAGTGTAAAACCTGAATCGCATCGTAATTGGCGAACGAAAGAAGAAAACCGAGGCCCAGCGGGTTGGCACATTAACCCACGAACACCAAAACCAATTCGGTGCCGGCAGGTTAATGCGCTAACCCGATGAGTGACGCCTGATCAATCGAGTTAGACAGCCAAAACCGAGTTTAAAATCGATTCGGGTTATCTATGAGGATTTATATGATGCAAAGATTCAAAACAAAATCTATTTATTCTTTATTTTTCACCTTGATCATACTGTTCCTTGCCTCCCTGCAAGCCAAAGCCATGAGTAAACAGGAAAAGCAACTGCTGCGCCTGATACCGCAAAAATCGGAATTATCACAATGGCATATGACCTATGAACCCCGCTTCTTCGATGAGGAAAACCTGTTCGAGTATATCAACGGCGCCGCCGATCTTTATATCATGTATGGTTTCCGTCTGGTGGTCACGGCGGATTATGCCGTCGGTGCGGACTCGAGCTCGGTGAATGTGGAAATTTATGCCATGAAAAGTCCTTTGCACGCCTTTGGCATCTACGCCGCAGAACGTTCCCCGGACGAAGCGCCGGCGGAAATCGGCGTGCAGGGCTATATCGGCGCCAATGTGCTCAATTTTTACAAAGGACCCTATTACATCAAGATCACTTCATTCGCCCTATCGGAAGATTTGAGCGGCATGCTCAAGCAGATGGGCCAGTATATTGCCGATCAGATCAAGGGAGAATACAAAGAGCCCGAAATGCTGCAACGGTTTCCCCGGCAGGACCTGGTCGAGCGCAGCGAACGGTTTATTCCAACCAACTTTCTTGGACAGAGTTATCTCTCAAATGGTTATCGCTGCGACTATTATACTGAAAAATCCGGCACCTATCAGCTGTTTTTGATCCCCTTTAAAAAAGAGCTGGATGCCGAGGAGGCGTTTGATTTGTATAAGAAATTTCTGCTGGAAACGAATCGGCCGCATCGATTCGACAAAGCCGTCGGGTATCAACGAATATTGGTCTATGGTTCCGATCAATACGATTTTGCTTTTTGTTCCGGCGCTTTTATAGGCGGCGCCACAGGAACGGCCTGCCCCGATGCCATCAAAAACAAGATGCAAGAGCTGGGGCGGAACCTGGAATAGATATGATTGTATCAAACGCTGAGGCTGTGTATTTATGGGGAGCCCACCTGAAAGGTGAATCCCACACTTGTTGGAAAGCCTCATTAGATAAAAAATTGATTGCACGCGGACGTACCTATGGCGACTGAAATAGTCAAAGTAACCAATCTGACCGCCGGTTTTACACCCGAACAGGAGGTGTTAAAACGGGTCTCATTCACTGCAAACGAAGGGGAAGTGACGGTCATTCTCGGCGCCAGCGGCTGCGGTAAAACAACTTTGCTGAAGCATCTCATCCGCCTGTATGAACCCCGAACCGGTTCCATTCGTATATTTGACCAGGAAATTACCGGGATGGATGAGCCGGAATTCAACACCCTGCTGCGCAAAATAGGAGTATTGTTCCAGAATGGCGCTTTGCTCAACTCAGTATCGGTCGAAGAAAACGTCGCTATTCCGCTGGAACAACATACCAAACTATCGGTCGATTTAATAAAAAGGCTGGTGCATGTAAAACTGCGGCTGGTGGAATTGGAACATGCCCTCCACCTCCTGCCCTCGGAACTGTCGGGAGGCATGCGCAAACGCGCGGCATTGGCGCGAGCCATTGCCCTGGACCCCCCCCTGCTCTTCTGCGATGAGCCCTCGGCCGGCCTGGACCCGACCACCACGGCGGCCCTCGATTATCTGATGCTTAAATTGCGCGATGAACTGGGCATGACCATGGTGATCGTAACCCACGTAGTGCCGAGCATCCTGCGCATCGCCGACAAGGCGATATTCATGGACAAGGGCCAGGTGCTCTTTTCCGGAACGCTGGAAGAATGCCGGTCAACCGGCATTGAAAAAATCGATCGCTTTTTCGCCGAGGGGTGAAATGGGTCTATAGAATGCAGGAATGTTAGTGTGCACCGTTTAATAAATTACGATCCTGCCACTGCCGATCCAGTGCCTGCCTGAGAACTGCACCCATTGTATGATAAAAAATATCCCGACCTGCAACAGAGCGGGATTTTTCTTTTTACCTTCTACCAAGAGCGCATCTGTAGAGTAGGACAAGGGCGCAGTGATTAACAATCCTGTTTCCCTTGAACCCTCATCAAACCGTACATGAGGTTTTCCCTCATACGGCTTTCCTGAATTACTTCTCACAATTAGACT
>JAFGSU010000028.1 GCA_016934435.1 Candidatus Zhuqueibacterota bacterium
AGTCTAATTGTGAGAAGTAATTCAGGAAAGCCGTATGAGGGAAAACCTCATGTACGGTTTGATGAGGGTTCAAGGGAAACAGGATTGCTAATCACTGCGCCCTTGTCCTACTCTACAGGTCGGATGGCTTGGGGGTGACTGAAAAATACAAAACATCTACATTTTTCGACCCCGATTTTGGCAGAAAAATAGGGTTGGGGTAATAATATAATTATTTAGGACTTATGTGGAGCCTGCCTGGAATTTGGAATCCACAAATTTCAATGCTTTTTTACTTTTTAAATAGCCGCGGTTCGGCCTCCGCCTACTCGTTTAAGAGTGTTTGGGAATTTATCGTATCTTTACAATCATTTCCTTTTTTGATTTTTTTCCGTATATTTAAAGTAGAACACTTTGAGGAAAGTTGAAATGCCGGATCGCATCATGATCATATTCGGCACCCGCCCCGAGGCCATCAAGATGGCGCCGGTGGTGAAAGAGCTGCAAAAGCGACCGGGTGCGCAGCTGATCCTGGTCTCGACTTCCCAGCACCGGGAAATGCTGCGACAGGTATTGGAGCTGTTCGAGATCGAACCGGATGCTGACCTCGACATTATGGCGCCCGATCAGTCGCTGCTGCATATCGTCGAAAAAGCCATGGCGGGTTTTGCCGGGGTTATCGATAGGAGCAAACCGGACCTGATTTTAGTGCAGGGCGACACTACCTCTGCGTTCGCCGGCGCTTTGGCGGGCTTTTACAACCAAATAGAGGTGGGACATGTGGAAGCGGGCCTGCGTACATTCAACATGCAATCGCCATTCCCGGAGGAGGCCAACCGCTGCCTGATCAGTCGTCTGGCGCAGTACCATTTCGCGCCCACAGCCCGAAACCGCGATAACCTGCTGCGCGAAGGCGTACGAGATGAGCGGATCGCAGTCACCGGCAACACCGTCATCGATGCCCTCTATTATGTGGTTAAAAAGGGCAGTCATTCCGATTGGGTGAATCGGTTGGCGCAGGACGGCCGGCGGCTGATACTGGTCACCGCACATCGGCGCGAGAATTTTGGCGAGCCGCTGCGTAAAATATGCCGGGCGCTGGCGCAGATCGTGCAGCGGTTTCCGGACGTCGAATTGGTCTATCCGGTGCATCTCAATCGCAACGTGCAGGAGACCGTCTATCCGATGCTGTCGAAGCAAGAACGCATCCATCTCATGGAGCCGGTCGATTACCAGGACCTGTGCGCCCTGATGCAAAAAAGTTATCTTGTGCTAACCGATTCCGGCGGCATCCAGGAGGAAGCGCCGGCTCTGGGCAAGCCGGTGGTGGTGCTGCGAACCGAAACCGAGCGACCGGAAGCGGTCGAGGCCGGCACCGTGGTGGTCACCGGCTATGAGACCGATGCCCTTCTCGCCAGGGTGGAGGAATTACTCACCGATTCGGCCGCCTATGAGAAGATGGCGCGCGCGGTCAATCCCTACGGCGACGGACACGCGGCGGAGCGGATTGGGGATTTTCTTTTCAAGTAAAACAGGGGAGGATCAATCCCTGTGATCGGTAAAACCATCTCCCACTATCAAATCCGCATACGTATATCCGAGAATATTTTTCGGCATGTTTGGAATGCAGCTGTGTACAAGTCATGGAAATATACAAATATTGCGGAAATAAATCCCTTGCATTTTTGCTCATTAATGCTTAATATTTAATTAAATAGATAGGATGAAACAAGGTTTTCCGACTTGTCCCATTCTCCCCGACTGTGATTACTGTATGTCATTTTAACAAAAAAATCTGTTCATACTCGTTTCAAAGGATGTAGTATCATCATTAATAGGAGATTTTAGGGAATGTAGAAAATACCGTATCACCTGGAGGTTTTCATGAATTATATCCGCATGATTGATAAATTATCATCCGCCAACCCCGTTATTGTCAACCTGCTCAAACAGGCCAATACCTACCAGATGGCGCGTACCTTTATATTAGCATATATCGATGAATTATCGCGCTTGCTGCAACTTACCCACAATAAAACCCAGAGCCTGGAGTGGAGTTTACAGGTTAGCTGTCTCAATGCTTTCCGCGGCATTGTCTCCATCCGCAGTCAGCGACTGACGAAATACAATTGCCATAAGCAGATCTGGTTGCTGGTCAACAAAAAGTTTTCCGAACTGTCTCCAGATTTGTCGGAGGCATTTATTGAGGATATCAGACATATATTTTTAGGCATGGCGGGAAATAGCGGCATATATAAAGATCTGGAACTTCCGGAATTCACCCGTCTGCAAAATCGAGCCGCCGCTTTGTCCCGTTCCAAAGATTTGGATCAAATCGCCAAAAAGGGCTTGGCATATATTAAAAAATATCCCGATGGGCTTGAGCCATCCGTCATCAAACGCCGGCAACGCAATCGCGATCGCATCTTGCGCGCCTTTCAGGCACAGCCCGAAGATTGGAATAACTATCGCTGGCAAATATCCCACGTCATTCGTAATAGCGAGCAATTGGCGAAACTCATCAAACTCACGCCCGAGGAGAAAAAAGCCATTGATCTGGCCAAAGAGCATCATCTGCCTTTCGGCATCACGCCCTATTATGTTTCGCTCATGGATGAGGAACCGCATCGGCGTTATGATCATGCCGTACGCGCCCAGGTGATTCCGCCGCTTTATTACGTGGAACAGGTCATTCAGAGGCGCAAGGATCCTTCCTATGATCTCGATTTCATGCGCGAGCGCGACACGTCACCCGTTGATCTGGTTACGCGCCGTTACCCCCACATCGCCATCCTGAAGCCCTATAATACGTGCAGCCAGATTTGTATTTACTGTCAGCGCAACTGGGAAATTGATGATGTCTTGATGCCCAAGGCCATGGCCACAAAGGCAAAAATCGAGGAAGCGGTCACCTGGTTGAAAAAGCACCCGGCCATCACCGAAATCCTCGTCACCGGAGGCGATCCCATGGTGATGACGGATGAGCGATTGATGTTCGTCCTGGATCAGGTCGCTTCCATCAAGCATTTGGAGCGCATTCGCATCGGCACACGCACGCCGGTGGTTCTGCCGCAACGCATCACCGATGATACCATCGAGCTGATTGCCAGTTATCATGTGCCCGGAAAGCGAGAAGTCGCCATCGTCACCCATTTTGAGCATCCTTATGAAGTGACGCCGGAAGCGATGGCGGCGGTGCAAAAGTTCCGCCTCGAGGGCATTTCCATGTACAACCAGGTGGTCTATACCCTGGAAAACAGCCGCCGGTTTGAACTGGTCGCTCTGCGCCGCATCTTACGACTGATCGGCGTTGAAAACTATTACACCTTTAATACCAAAGGCAAAAAAGAAACCGATAATTATCGCGTTCCCATCCCTCGATTGCGCCAGGAAGTCAAGGAGGAAGCGAGGGTTTTCCCGGGTCTGGTGCGCACCGATGAACCGGTTTATAACGTGCCCGGGCTGGGAAAAAACTATTTACGCGCCATTCAACATCACACCCTGTTGACCATCCTGCCCGATGGCAGCCGGGTTTATGAATTCCACCCATGGGAGAAGAACCTTAGCATCGCGCAAACATATATTGACGAAGATATCCCGATTTATAACTATTTGCAAGAATTAAAACGCCGCGGTGAGAGGTTGGAGGACTATAAGACCATCTGGTATTATTTTTAATCCCCAGGTTTTGAGGTGCCATCAGCGTAATTCGTAGCGGAAGGTGATAACCCCCTGTACCATCCTTTTTTCCACATTCACCGGCAGAGCATTAAAACGCCATTTTGACAGCGCTTCGATGGTAATGCGTTCCAGCGTTGCATCGCCCTTGCGCATGGGGATGATGTTGGTGAGGCGGCCGTCCGGCTGTACCGTGAAGCGAAATTTTATCAGCGCCTCCCGCTGCAAATCTTCAGGATAAGCGGGAATGACCTGATTGATGATCATACGCTGCGCTGCTTCACCTTCAATGGTAAAGGGCCCTCCGCCATAACCGCTTCCGCCGTCGGCTCCCGGCCGGTTCTGACCACTCTCTCCGCCCGTATCGACGTCCCCGGACGATGGCGCGGTTGACGCCGGATCATGCGCTGCTCTCGCATCGACACTGCTTGATGATGGTACGGGCATGGTTTCGCTTGCATCGATTTTCCCCGTGCCGCGCGATGTCAGGATCGGCTCTTCCTGCTCGAGCATACGCCGTTTGGGAGGCGCGACCGGACTCGATGGTTGTGATCTTTCGGCAGCAGGCGACTGGGTCGCCTGTCCCTGCTTATCCGCCCGTGCGCGCTCGAGCAAAGGGGCATGAGATTCGTTGTCTCTTGCTTCTGCGGTAGCATTGGAGTGCCCGGGAGACTCATCACGCGTTTCATACCCGCTCAGGCGACCGGGGCGGCCGGATATAAAGCTCACCTCCGCTACCGGCACCGGAGGCGGCTGAATGTTAACCTCAATGAGGAGGAAGAGAATCAGAAGCAACAGATGCCCTATCGCGGAAACCACGATAGCCATCCTCAGATTGGCATTTATTTTAATACTTGAACTCATCGGTGAAATCGGGTCATTGGTTGATAGTTGAAACATAAACTGAGCGATTCATCACCTCCCTGAACGCTGATAGCTTGAAGGAAGGTAGAAAAGTGAGAACAGATCGCATAATTCGGGTGAAATATATTGTCTCACCGGTTTCAAAAGCCATTTATAGCGATGGCTCGGTGGCGATCATGAATTTTTCTGCGCCGGCCAGTTTGGCGGTATCGATTACCCTTATGGTGGCCTGCAAGGTTAAATCCCTGTCCGCGCGAATGATGATGGTTTTATCAGGCCGTTGGCGTATAAGGGGACGCAGCTGGTTCAAAAGGTCCGAAGCCGCCACCAGCCGACCATTGAGAAAAAGCTGCTCGTCTTTTGTGACCGTTAAATTGATTCGATCCGCATCTTCCTGCTGCCCGCTGACCGCGCGCGGCAGGGTGACCTTGATACCGGGCTGAACCACAAAAGAGGATGCCAGGAGAAAATAGATCAACAGCAGCAGGACGATATCGGTCAGGCTGATGACGGTGAACATGGTCAGACGCTTACGCGTTGTGTTGAACTTCATGGCCAGCCTCGCTTTCCAGCAGCAGATCGAGCATTTCGTTCGAGCTCTCCTGCATCTCGAATACATGATGTTCCACTTTTGCCTGAATCCAGTTATAGCCGATCAGAGCCGGTATACCGACAATGAGCCCGGCCGCGGTGGTGAGCAGGGCTTCCCAGATACCGCCGGCCAGAACCCCGGCGTCCACATTGCCGCCCCGTTCCTGTAATTGCATGAAAGCGCGAATCATACCGGTTACCGTACCGAGAAATCCGAACATCGGCGCAATGGCGGCGATGGTAGCGAGAATCCCCATGTATCGTTCGAGATGATATATTTCCGCCTGCCCGGCGCTCTCGATGGCGTCCTTGATCTCATCGCGGGGACGATTCCGTTTGAGCAGCGCCGCCTTGGTGATGCCGGCTATGGGACCGGGCGTGTTTTTGCACAACAGAATAGCTTCATCCAGGCGGTTGTGCATAATCAGGTTCTTTACCTGTAAAACAAATTTACGCGAATTAATCCGTATTTTTCGCAACGCCAGATACCGTTCCACAAAGATGATCACGGCGATAAACGAACACAGGATGATCGGAATCATCATGATACGGCCTTTGACGATGATATCGAATAACGACATGCTCTGCCTCC
>JAFGSU010000280.1 GCA_016934435.1 Candidatus Zhuqueibacterota bacterium
AGTTCGCGGGTTAACACCGAATCGGGAAAATAATAAAAAACTCCTGACGGAGTTAAATCCGCCAGGAGTCATTTGTTTGAGAGGAATTATTTGAGTTGAAAATCGATGCCGGCGCTGACGATCCAGGGGGTGCCCAGCGCCGCCCGCAGCCACATGGTGTCGCCGATTTTGTAGCGAACGCCGATCTGACCGGAGAAATCAACGTAGGAATCGGTGGCATCATAGCCATACCCCTCGTAATCTCCTATCTCGCTGGCGCTGACGATGACATAACCCAGTCCAAGTCGCGCATAGGGATCCAGTTTGGGATCGGTCATTTTGTAATGATAAGATACAAAGGCGTAAATGGGAATATAGGTATATTTCCAGCCCCATTTGTATCCGTATCCGCTCCATTCCTTTTTGTCCGAACTATAACCGGCTTCTACGCCCCATCCCAGCAAGCCGTTCCAGTCCGGCATGTCTTTGAAGATTTTTTCAAAATTGGCCGAAAAACCGATGTTTTCCCACAGGCCAATCGCCGGGCCGATGTAGGTGTTGCCGACTGCTACTGCAGAGGCTTTGCCTTTTTGCGCCCAGGACGGGGCAGCCATAACAGCTACCATGAGTGTAACGACAACAAGTGCTAAAAACAGTTTCTTCATATCATGATCCTTTCATTTAGTTAAATGAATTGCTGCACCTGTTAATTAGAGTTTATTTGGTCTTTTGCTTGTTGAGCTCCTTTTTCAATTTTTCCAGTTCCGTGTTCATTTTATCCAACTTTTGCGACAATTCATCGATCTGCTGGGATATCTTGGGTTTTAGTTTTTCGACCGTATCTTCCACCTGTTTATGTACCCATTCCTTAGCTTCTGCCGAGCGCTCTTCCACCTTGTCCATGGTTTCTTTGATGAATTGGGAGCGTTCGTCCTGGCTTAATTCCCCTTTCTTGATCAGTTCATCGACGAACTCTTCGACCTTTTCTTTGGTCAAAGCGAAAAGGCCGATCCCTGCCAAAACGGTTTTTTTCAAAAATGATTCCATGATTACTCTCCTTCTAATTTGATACAAACATAACGTTAGATAAGGCAATTGCCCATCCTCATGGTACGACCTGAGATAATGTGCCGTCGCGATACTGCAATATATTCACCGCGCTGTTGACGTGGTTATCATTGCTAAAAGAATAAATACCACCTAACCCGAGATAGTTCTTCATCTTTTCAAAATAGGTAACGATATCTTCGCCGCTGATATTCCCGGCTTGTACGGCGGATATGAGCAGTCGCATAAGATCGTACCCGTAGATGGCCAAGATTCCGGGTGAGGAGTTGGTCACGTTGCGATATCTGTTTTTAAATTGAATGTAATCCATACTGGTTTCCGAAACGAACTTGCCGGCGAAAAAGGCAAGGCTTTCGATGTAGCGACGTTGTGTGTGCAGGGCTTTCTCTGTCAACCAGCCTTCGCCGCCAAGTGGGATGGCCTCGATATGGGCCAATGCGAATTGGGGCGCAATCAGGTTTATTTCTTCTTCATAGATGGGGAAAAAGATGCCGTCGATGGATCGAATGGGAACTTCAAAATCTTCCACAGTTTCCCTGTGCGGCTTGTAAGTATAATCCAATTCCGGCTGTTCCAGTCGTGCGGCACGCGCCAGCGAATCCTGGTAAATGGCTACCGCCAGAGAATCGCGCGGACTGAATCGCAGGGCTGATTGGCGTATGGCGAAAAATTGCCGTTTAAAATCGAGCGCACCGGCATAATACCACTGTTGCGCAACAATGGTGCCGCCCAGGGCATCAATGGTGTTGGTAAACGCATCGGTGACGGCCTGGCCGTATTCGTCCGCAGGCGCCAGGGTCGCAAAGCTGCGCAAACCCAGCTGTTCGTAGGCATACTTAGCCAGGGCACTGCCGCGTGTTTCGAGGTCGTTGTTCATCTGAAACACATCATGACCCAGTGATGCAATGCCGTTATCCGTTGCCAAGGGGACTAGAAAGGGACGGTCGGCACTGGCGGCAAGGGCAGCCAGACTGGCTGATGTACTGCCGTACATTTCACCGATGAAAAACATTACATTTCGTCTCAACAATTCCTGCATGTTTTTTATGGCTTCATTCAAATTGCCTTTTGAATCTCGGATGTAGAGCTCGATTTTCGCCGGCTGCTGCTTCAGGGCATACGCAAACCCTCGCAGGAATTCCCGGCCGTCGGCGCCGGCATATCCCGAAAGCGGCATGATGATGCCGATGCGCAGGGGATAGGTCAGGTGCGAAGCCGGCCTGTTGAGCAATTGCTGGGTGAGCCGGACAAATCGCTGATCAGGTTTTGCCGCCATCAATTCCTCAGCCAGCGCTTCCGCTTCAGCGTTGCGACCGAAACCGAGGTGGCAGCGGATCATCCAAAACGTCAGCCAGTGCTGTGCTAATTTAGCGGTGTGAACGGGAACAAGCTTTTCCAGTTCTGAACTCTCAATACCGGAAGCGACAATCTTGCAGCCGATGGTCTCGCTGAGTGTGCTAAGAGACGTGTTTTTACCGCGCTCGATGATGGTCAACAGGTGATCAAGCGCCTCGCCAAATTGACCGTTTTTATAAGCGTGGCGCGCCAGGGCAAAATAAGCATGATCAACATAGCGGCTGTGTGGGAAATTTCGTAAGAGTATTTGCAGATATCGCTCCGCCGCCTTGAAATCATCTTTTTTCTCCAGGACCGCCGCTAATAATAAATAAGCGCTGGTAATGTGCGCATTTCCGCGTGTCGTTGCCGTTAACGACATCAATACCGACCGGGCCTGGTCATACTGCTCATTGTGGTAGA
Source organism: Candidatus Zhuqueibacterota bacterium (assembly GCA_016934435.1). Classification (GTDB taxonomy): domain Bacteria; phylum Zhuqueibacterota; class Zhuqueibacteria; order Residuimicrobiales; family Residuimicrobiaceae; genus JAFGSU01. Next base: position 2,806 of record JAFGSU010000280.1, read on the forward strand.
ACGCCAGCGCCCGATCAAATCCGGAACGAAACGTCGATACCTGATCGGTTGAAACGGCCTGGAGATTGTGAGGCAAAATCAACACGAAAAGGACAACCGGAAACAACCGTGAGAGAATTTTCGTCAATATCGAATGTTCCGGCGTGATGTTTTCCACGGCGAGCGTAGAATCCGACGATTTCCTACGGTTCAACAATGGGTGTGTTACTATTCTTTGCATCAACGTCAACAAAACATCTCCTTGGAGTTATTATTCAACAGTTACGCTTTTTGCCAGATTTCTGGGTTGATCCACATCACATCCCCGCAAAATCGCCATATAGTAGGCCAGCATCTGCAACGGAATGATGGTGATCAGTGGATTCAACATCTCGATGGTTTCTGGCACATAAACGATATGCTGGGCATATCGTTTAATATTCTCATCGCCTTCGCTGGCAATGGCGATGACGATACCGTTTCGGCTGCGCACCTCTTCGATGTTGTTGAGGACTTTATCATAGACCGAATCGCGCGTGGCGATGACCACGACCGGCATGTTTTTATCGATCAGGGCGAGGGGGCCGTGTTTGATTTCGGCTGCCGGGTACCCTTCGGCGTGGATATAGGAAATTTCTTTGAGTTTCAGGGCGCCCTCCAGCGCAACCGGAAAGTTGTAGCCGCGTCCGAGATATAAAAAATTATTAACCCGGCCGTACTGCTCGGCCAGGGCTTTGATCTGTTCATGATTTTGCAGCGCCTGTTCCACTTTATCGGGTATGGCCTGCAGCGCCTGGGCGATCTGCCGACCGCGGGTGCTGGAAACGGAACGGGCGCGCCCGAGCAGCAGTGTGGTCAGCGCCAAAACCGTAACCTGGGCCGTGAACGCCTTGGTCGATGCCACGCCGATCTCGGGCCCGACATGCAGGTATATGCCGGCATCGGTCTCGCGCGCAATGGAAGAACCAACTACATTGCAGATACCGAAAATCTTGCTGCGCTTTCGTTTCGCCTCCCGCACCGCCGCCAGGGTGTCTGCGGTTTCGCCGGATTGGCTGATGGCGATGACAACCGAATCCTCATTGACGATGGGATTGCGATAACGGAATTCCGAAGCGTATTCTACCTCCACCGGTATGCCGGTCAGGTCTTCAATCATATATTCGCCGATCAGGGCGGCGTGCCAGGAAGTGCCGCAGGCGGTGAGGACCATGCGGCGAGCGTAGAGCAAAGATTCGATATCGTGCTCAATGCCGCCTAATTTGGCCGTACCTTCCTCTAACAATAATCTGCCGCGCATGGCGTTGCGCAGAGTCTGCGGCTGTTCCATAATTTCCTTGAGCATGAAATGGGGATAGCCGGCCTTTTCGATCTGCCCTAAATCCAGATCGATGATCTCGATGGTTTTATTGACCACTTTATTATCGATGGTTTTGATCGTGGTTCCCTTGCGGCTGACCACGGCGAGTTCGCCATCGTCGAGATAGGTCACGTCCGATGTAAATCCCACTAACGGCGCGGTGTCGGAAGCGACATAATATTCGTCCTTGCCATGGCCGATTACCAGAGGACTGCCGTTGCGGGCGGCGATGAGAACATCGGGATAGCGCTGATCGATGATGGCCA
>JAFGSU010000281.1 GCA_016934435.1 Candidatus Zhuqueibacterota bacterium
GCGCGTGAACAGCGCCGAGCCATGCACCATAAAGGCATCACAGGTGGACATAACTGCGGCCAGCAGGGCTGCGATCATCAGGCCGATCAACCCGACCGGCAGCAGATTTTTCGCCGCCATGCCGAAAGCCAGTTCCCGTTCATGAAATCCCAGGCCGGGATAGAGAAACGCGGCGAATACGCCGATAAACGCCCAGCCCATGGTGGCGAATCTTTTAAGAAAATTGCCGTAGGTCCATCCGGTGCGGCAGGCGATTTCGCTCTTGCCGCTGCCGCCGACCGCCATGTGGTGCGGCTGTACGACGATGCCGATCAGGCCGTTGATCACGATCATGATGATGAAAAACAGGGTCACTTCATGCGGCGCAATGAGACTGAACATATATTCGGGCAGGCCATTGTGTATGGCGCTCAAGCCGCCCGCTTCATGGATGGCAAACGGAATCAGCATAAAAGAAAGCGCCAGGATCAAAAATCCCTGGATCAAATCCGTGACCACAGCGGCAATCAGGCCTCCTGCCAGTCCATAGGCGACGAACAAAACCGTACTGATCAGAATCGTGCTGTCTTCGGAAAGTGCTCCGCCGGTAAGCCCTTCGATGGTGATACCGGTGCCTTTGAGCATGAGACCGATATCCATACAGAAGAATATAATCCCGAAAATGGCGTACAATATCGCCAGCGCACGGCCGTATCGCTCCTGAAAAAAATCCGCCATGGTCACATAACGCAACCGGCGATAAATCGGCGCGACGATCCAGAAAAAAGGCGTGGAGAACATCCACACCCACTGGTACCAGATGCCGGCAAGACCGGTCGTGTAGGAAGCGCCGGTCACCGAAACCGGCTGATCGGTGTGGGTGCCGACGCCGAACGCCTGGGCGATCATCATCAATTTGCCGAAGCGACGGTTGCCCATGAAAAAATCGCCGGAGGATTTGATTTTTTTGTGGGTCCAGACACCCAATCCGGTGATGCCGACCAGATAGGCCAGCAGTACGATTACATCAAGCGGAGCGATGCCAATGAGTTCTGTCATGTTTTTTCTGTCGATCCCTTGTGAAGACGCGATTTAATTCAGATGATCATACCAACATCGATCTACATCCGATGATGGTATGATCATGATGAGCCGAGTACGATTTATTTAACCTTTTTCCAGTGCTCCCTGACGGCAAAGGCGGCCGATTTTGGTTCCCGTTGCCGGTTAAAAACTCCTTTTCTGTTCAAAACCACGCGGCGAAAATGCTGCGCGGTGCGGAAATCGGCAAAGTTCCATATGTGCTCGCCGATGGTGAACGGCAACGATTCAATGACGCTGAAATACTTTTCGATTAAGGCTGTCTGATATTCTTCGGTGAATAATTGCGCATAGGTGGCATGCAAGCCCTCTATGGCGTCGGCGCCGAATTCGCTGACCAAAATCGGTTTGTGATAGGTCTCGAACAGCTGCTTCAGCTCTTCCCTGAGCATTTCTCCGGCTTTATCGATTTCGCCCGGAATCTCGTACCAGCCCCAGTATCGATTGATAGAGAGAAAATCACAATATTTATAGACCAGGTCTCTATCCTGCCATTTCGGAAACGTGGGAAGGGTGAACGGACGCGTTTGATCCAACTGTTTTGCGAAGGCAAACACCTCAGCCCAGTACTGATCCGCTGTGGTCGAATTGGATTCGGCTTCGCCCCATATACCGGGTTCGTTGCCCAGGCTCCAGGCGATGACGCTGGGATGGTTGCGGTCCCGCTCGATCACTCTATCAATGGCTCGCTTGTGATTCTGCAGCGTCGTTTCACTGACGAATCTAAGATTCAAACTGACCGCCGGAACTTCGACGATGATCAGGTACCCCATCCGATCCGCCATCTGCAACACCTCTTCCGCATAGGGGTAGTGGGAGGTGCGAAAAGAGTTGGCGCCGATCCATTTCAGCAATTGAAAATCTTTGGCGATCAGCGGATGCGAAAGCCCCTTGCCGAGCACGGCGAAATCCTCATGCTTGCCGAATCCCTTGAGAAAGACCGGCTCGCCGTTCAAAAGCATTTGCCGCTCTTTCAATTCAATTTCGCGCACACCGACGGGCAGCCGATATTCATCGATCAACCGGTCGTCTTGATAAAGCTCGAACTGCAAACGATAGAGGTAGGGATGATCGGGACTCCAGAATTGACCATGCGGAATATCGAACCTGCCTTCGTGGATGGAGCCCTTGAGTTTATGTTGCACTCGAGCTATCACATCGTTCTCCGCCCACAGTGCAACGTCGACCCGGAGCGATTCGGAGCATTCGCTGAAATCCGCCCTGAATTCGATCCGACCATCTGTCCCCTGAATATGCGTTTCAATAAAAATATTCTCCAGGTGGCAGCGATGAAGCGCCGTCAGTTTAACCGGCCGATGAATGCCGCCATAGGCGAAAAAATCAAAGACCGTTGGAGGATAAGTCTGATGGCGCTGCAGTTGAAAGGATTGGTAATCCTCACAGGTTACACCCTGCGGGATGGTACCGTGCGTCAGGGTATTGTCGATGCAAACGATGAGCAGGTTTTCCTGATCCCAAAGGAGATGACGGTTTATTTCGAATTCGAAGGGAAGATATCCGCCGATGTTCTCCCCGATGAACGCGCCGTTCAACCAGACTCGGGCGTGAAAATCCGCGGATCCGAAACGCAGCATAACCTGCGAATGGTTGAAAGCGTTCGGAACGGAAAATCGTTTCTGAAACCAGACCTTGCCGACATAATTCATCAAACCCAGTTCAGATAGTTGCTCGTTCCAGCTTCCGGGCACACCGATGACAGCGTCTGCTGAAAAACCGTTCTGCCACTGTTTATCTTCACCGCTTGATTCGGCATCGATTCTAATTTCCCAGAAACCGGACAGGTCGATGACGGTTCGGCAACGGTTGGTTTGCGGATAGAGCATGCACGATAGCCTTTCTTGAAATCATGAAGGGTATTAGCCCGATATGTTCGGCCAAAGCGATAGAGTAATTTGATGTTAGGTAATCCAAGAGATAAAACTTGGGGCAATATCCTTTCGGTTATGGTTATAAATGATTTATCTTAAATGCCAAGCTGAATAATTACCCGATAAGAGTATCAGGAAAAAATTTTATAAACAGCGTCGGGTCTATCGGTTTTTGGCAGGGCGATTTGACTTTGCATCAAAATAGCTGCCGGGAATCGCGGACAGGAATGTCCGCGATCCGAGTCCGCCCGAAAAGAAAAAAAGATAGATAGTGTGGATTCCACCTTCCAGGTGGGCTCCACATAGATGCATGATCTCCAAGTTTTAGAAATTATATCGGTACCTGGATCGCGGACATTTATGTCTGCGATCCAGATGGCCTTTATTTCAACATCATCATCTTCCTGGTGGTGGCGAATTCACCCGCTTCGATGTGGAACAGGTAAATGCCGCTGCCGACGATGTTGCCGCTCTCATCCCGGCCGTCCCAGTTAACCGTCTGGTAACCCGCTTTTTGCTTCTGGTCGACCAGTGTTTTCACTTTTTGCCCCAGAACATTAAAGATGACCAGTTTTACCTGAGCATCCCCGGGCAGGGCGTACTGGATCGTCGTCGTCGGATTGAACGGATTGGGGTAATTCTGATACAGTCGGAATTGTGTCGGCTGATCGGATTCACTCACCTGCACGCCGGTGATCACGCCCCAGCGCGGATCGCCGACCACGGTGCCGTCGTCACCGACCGCGATAGAGGCGAAGAAGGAGCTGACCTGCAAATTCAGATTGGCCGGGTCGGCGAATTCCGGGTCCTCGGCATAGATATTATTGCTGGTCAGGGTGAGAAATCCGCCAAAGCCGTCGGTCAGCAGCGTGTCGCAGTAGGTCACCGTGGCGCTGGTATAGACGGCGGCCGAATCGGCGTCCACCACTTTGTCCTCGATGGTATTAAAGATCGAGTTTTTCACCACAGCATCGACGGCGTTGTTGAGCTTTAGAGCATCGTCGTCGATATCATAAAACGTGCAGTGGTTGACCATGATTTCCGCCGGTGTCACCGC
>JAFGSU010000282.1 GCA_016934435.1 Candidatus Zhuqueibacterota bacterium
ATGGCAACTGATAGCAAGGATCAGACGGTGCCCGTAAAAATTAAAATTGTATCTTTTAGCGCGGATGTTCTTACAGGGCCGGGCAATACCTATAAAAAGGTGGGCGAACTTTCAGCCGGGGAATCGGCCGCAATAACCCTGGTGCGGGAAAAGTATTATAGAATCCGCGCAGAATCGGGATTGATCGGATACGTCGATAAATCGCATTGTGAAACAACCGAGAGAGGCCAGGTTTTTCGAGTTACCATTCCGGCGAAAGCAACGCAAGATAAGAGCTTGAGTTACCAGATTTTCGCCATGGATAATTTCGGCAACGAATCTCAGACTGAAATTCAGGATGTGCGATTGATCAATGAACAGGAGTTGCTCAATCTACAAAAACAGGCCGGTATCGGCGATAAAGAATCGGCAGCTGCTGCAACGAGGATTTCGAAAAAATCCAAACCTTTTTACACGCGCCCCTGGTTTTGGATTACCGCTGCGGCAGTTGGGGGCGGCGCCTATTATTTCTTATCCAGCGGCGAAGATGACAAAAACGACAAAAATGCGACGGTAGATATTATTATCGGATGGTAATTGATTAGATTTATTCAGCTGAATTTTTTTGGGAGCGTAGCTTATGAATTGGCACAAGACATCCGCCATGGCAGTAGCAAGCATTGTTTGTTTTTATTTTTCCAGTTGCAACCAGCCGACACCGAACGCCCCCACACCTGTTAATATCGCTCACGTTTTTGCTGATATCTCTCTGCCAAAATCTATCGAGCAGAGTGCAACTATCACCAGGGCGGTTTTTCTGGTCACAGCCGCAGATATGGATACCATTCGTGAAGAAATCCAGATAACAGGAATGGGGCATGTGACGGCGGAACTCAAAGTGCCGGCGGGCAACGAGAGATTGTTCTCCGCCACTCTGCTACAGGATACCCTCGCCGTACTCTATGGGCAAGATATGTTGGATTTGAAATCCGGGCAACATCTGGAATTGAAAATGACCCTTCAGTTTCTCGTGCCCGCATTATCGCTATCTCCCATTGATACCACGGCTGCCAGGGACGACCTATTTACGGTGTATATCAACGCCCATCGCGTTGACAGTCTTTGTACCATCGGCACCCAATTACTGTTTGATCCCACCAAAGTTCAGGTGGTGGATATTGGACGCGACGATGATTTTTTAAAAACCAATGGCGGCGCCATCGCACAGCTCCAATTCACAAAAGATAATAATGCGGGGAGGGTGAAACTGGTTTTGGGCATTTTCCCGGCGGCAAAAGCAGTCAGTGGCAGCGGCCGAATAGCCCATGTTGTGTTCAAGGCGCTCGAGGGACCGGATGCCGATCTGATCCTCAGTTTGGACAATCAGGCAGATGCGGATCTGGGATTGTACGATAATATGGCAAATTTGTTATATGCTGTAGCGCTTGGCAGCAAAATAACAATCAATTAAACCATTCGAAAGAGATTAGATATGAAACAATCATGGCAGCTTTTCGTTCCGGCATTATTATCTTTTTTTCTTTTTACAAACAACATTATATTGGCAAATCCCGCCAGCCAAACGGTTAAAACCATGTCGGCTGATTTTGGCCCCCCCCTTGCAGAGAATGCCTGGCAAAAATTCAGCATCACACTGGATGCGGAAACCTTCGGCGTCAATCCGGATGATTTTGAGCAGATTCTGGCCAATGTGAAAATGTTTCGCATTCGTATGGAAATGAGCGATGCCAGAGATACCGGCGGCCTGGATAGTGTATGCGTCGGCAATACCTATATGAGCGAATTTACTGCCGGCACAGACGGATGGACCTGTTCGGGTGATGGAACAATGGAATGGCGACCGGGTGCCGGGAAATCCGGTGGCTATCTGCAGATAAGCGATTGGGGGACGGGTGACTGGCATTGGGCGATTGCTCCCCTGGAATGGTCCGGCAACTGGATGCCTTTACAGGGCACTTTGATTACATTTTATTACAAAACAGATCATCCGGATTATGCCGCCATTGTCGAAATAACCGCCGAGGAGAACAAACGCCTTACCCTGACGGCCGATCCTTTGATGGTACCGATGGGCAGCTACACTCTCCTACGCGTTGGTCTGAATGAGGTGGCCTCGACGGATGTTGTGGTTACTATCAACTCCTCCAACGATGAATGCCTGAGCGCGCCGGAAACCGTTACCATCCGCAGGGGCGAACAGGATATCGTCTTTTCGGTCAATACGACCACTTTCAGCAGCCCCGGGTGCTATTCGGTGATTTCGGCGAGCGCAGAGGAGTATGGCGAAACGCGAATGACGCTGTACGTCGGCAAATCTTCCGATATGTTCAAAAATGGCGTATTGGAAGGTCGGGTCACAGACGCTTTACATGGAGACGGCATCGAAGGGGCTATCGTCAGCATCGCCGGTTTGTTGGACACAACCGACATAAACGGTCGCTATCGCATCGAGAATATTCCAACCAATCTCATCAATGCCAATTTTACTGCAGAGCCCCGATCCGGCAAGGCGCCGCTGACGGCATATTTTTATGATCTCTCGGATGTGGGCCATTACATAGCATCGGCTTCGGCGGAAGGATACTATCGTTCTGAAACAGTGTTGTCTTTTTACGAAGGGGAAATAAAATATATCGATTTTTCCCTTTCGCCGGTAATCGGCCCTGGTGAATACCGTCTGGTGCTCAATTGGGGAAGCGCACCTAAAGATCTGGATTTGCATCTGTTAACACCCGCTATTGAAGGCCGAACCTACGAGATTTACTGGGATAATAAAGGAAATGGCGAGAGTATTCCGTTTGTTGCACTGGATATCGATCGCCAGGAAGGATTCGGTCCCGAAACGATCACGATCAAAAAAATGTATTCGGGTACTTATCGGTGTTTTGTTGAAAACTATTCCGTCACACCCGACATTACCAGTTCCTACGCTGTTGTACAAATTTATGGCTCTGAAGGCTTATTACGAACCGTTAATATCCCGACCTCCGGCAATGGTTTATTCTGGCGCGTTTGTGACATAAACGGCAGCACCGGTGAAATCACAGTTTATAATACGTTGACCAATAGTTCGCCCGCCGGCATGAGTCTGAGCAAAACTGCAAAAACCAAGAATGATCGGACTTTGGAAAGTGTTACCGGCATCGTTAGTTGGGCCTGGGACTTTGAGAATGACGGCATCGTTGATTCGTATTTACAGAATCCGGAACATACTTACTATTCGCCGGGATATTATACCGTCACGCTCAGAGTATCGGATGGTACGCAAGATTTTATCATGACCAAAGAGAATTATATCAGTGTGCAGCCCGCCATCGTTACGGATGTCGCCTGGCGCCATCAAAATTCTCTGGTCAGTAACGATTTGTACGCTGTATGCGCTGTCGATACCCTGCGCGCCTGGGCGGCGGGCACCAATGGCTGCATATTGCGCACCTACAACGGCGGCCAGACCTGGATTTCCAATTTTACCTATCCACAGTTCACCCTCCATGATCTCTTTTTTATCAATGCCAATACGGGTTGGGCGGTAGGCACGGATACCAAACAAAACGCGGTGATTTTAAAGAGCGATAATAGCGGCGCCCACTGGACACGATGGCCGAGCAGTACCGATACAAGATTGTTCGCCAATCACATGGTTTCATCCACAGCAGGATTTAATTGCGGACAGGACGGCAAGATCGAAAAAACCGTCGATGGTGGCGCCAATTGGGCTATGCAATTTACGGGTATCGTTTCGGTTTTACGGGGCATCTATTTTCTAAATACCGATTTCGGCTGGGCAGTGGGTGATAACGGCGTTGTACTCAAGACTATTGATGGTGGCGCCAACTGGATTCTGCAGACCAGCGGCATCAGCGAACAGATTAACGATGTCTTTTTTGTCAACGAGTTATTCGGCTGGGCGGTTACAGCCAATGGCAAAGTGCTGGCCACAACCAATGGTGGAACCACCTGGGCGCAAAAGCAGGTGAGCGAGGACGCCCTCGATGCCGTGTATTTCGATAATACCTATTACGGCTATGTAGTGGGCGCCTATGGCAGAATCTATAAGACGCTGGATGCGGGAGAGACATGGACGCTCGATATGAGCGGCACCGGTCAGTATTTGCATGCGCTGCACATCATATCAAATACCTGCGCCTGGGCCGTTGGAAATGGCGGCACTATTTTACGCCTTCAACGTGGCGCCAAGTTTCCCGAACCTGTGACTTTTCTGTATGCAACAACAGCGGGCCCCAATACGATTCATCTGAGCTGGACCAATCCAACAGAGCCGGATTACGCCGGAACCGTCCTGCAAAGAAAGTTAGGATCATACCCTGCGAATGCGAATGATGGCGTACGAGTGTATAACGGTACGGGTAACCATTATACGGATACCGGCCTGGCTCCCAGTACTACTTACTATTATGCCGCATTTACTTATAACAGTTCCGGTTTTTATTCCAATGCCGGTTTATCTTCTCGCACCTATGCCACTACAGCTGAAGCCATTGCGCTTTACGGCTATCACCTTACGATTAGTAGTATCGATGCTGCGGCGTTTCCGTTAGTGAAATCTTTTGTCTCCGTTGTCGATTCGGCATCGCTGACGCCGGTGACGGGTTTGACTGCCGCCAATTTCAACGTAAAGGAAAACAGCTCTCCACAGTCGCCGATAACCGTTGAAGCCATGAATATCACCTCCGGCGCCAAGGCGGATATTGTTTTTGTGTTTGATACTACCGGAAGTATGGGAGGAGAAATTGATGCCCTAAAATTGCGGGCATCCACTTTCGCTGATGCCCTGGCTGCCAAGGGTATTGATTATCGCCTGGCGTTGATCACATTCGGAGATGAAGTAGAGCAGGTGCATAAATTTACAGCCGATATTTCGACGTTCAAAGGGTGGATCGGAGCGCTGTACGCTTCGGGCGGCGGAGATACCAAAGAAAATGCACTGGAAGGATTGGCCGCCGCAACCCAGATGGATTTTCGTACAGTCAGCCAGCGCATAGCCATTCTTATTACGGATGCGCCGTACCATCAGGATGGGGAGACCGGGGGCGACGGCACGAGCGAATATACAACCGAAAGCATGGTTGCCCTTTTGAAAGAATACCGCATCATGACCAATGTTGTCGGCCCGGATGAACCACAATTCCATCAGATAGCCGACGGCACCGGCGGTCTCTTTTTCGATATCAACGGCGATTTTCAAGCCATCATTGATCGGATCGGCAGCGTTCTATCCTCACAATATGTTATCAGCTATACAACGCACAATCCGAATCGCGACAATACCTGGCGAAATGTGTTCATCAGCGCAGAAAAGGGGGATAAAGGCGGTTATGACACGGGCCGGTATTTCGTCAGCGGCGAAATTCAGAATGTCAGATATTTTTATGCTACCGCCATTTCTTATGATCGAATTTATTGCCGCTGGGCTAATCCCGCCTTTACCGCTTTTGCCGGAGTAAAAGTTGTGCGTAAATTGGGGTCCTATCCGATAAATTGGATGGATGGTACCATCATTTATGAGGGGGCAGGGACAAGTTGTACCGATGTCGGTTTGTCGCCGGAAACGCTCTATTATTACTGTGCCTTTGCATATGACAATAGCGGCCAGGTCTCCACTCCAACCGAATCAGCGCAGGGCACGGCGCGCACCTGGCCGTTCTGGAGCATGAATACCAGCTGGAAGGCACAAAACAGCGGCTTTAGCAATAATCTCTATGCTGTTAGCGCAACCGACACTATGCATGTTTGGGTGGCAGGTATGGAAGGATCACATGCGCGCTCCATGAATGGCGGGCTTGCCTGGGAACAACGCTTCGTGTCGGAAAATATAGACGTATTTGATCTAACATTCATCAGTAACGCAACGGGATGGCTGGTTGGGCAGGAAGACACGAGTGCGGGATTAAATATGAAAACCGGCAGCGCCGGCTGGTCATGGACAAAATGGCCGAGCAGTTCGGAAAAAACATTATTCGCCAATTCCATGGTCAACGATCGCATCGGTTGGAATGTGGGCGGTGATGGACATATAGAAAAAACCACGGATGGAGGCGCACACTGGATACAGCAATATCATAACATCGGTTATATTTTCCGTGATGTCGCATTTGTGGATACACTCACCGGTTGGGTTGTCGGTGATGACGGCATGATCATGAAGACGATGGATGGCGGTGTTAGTTGGACGACCCAGAAAAGTATGATCAGCAGTAAGATAAATGGTGTCTGGTTCCTCGATCATGAAACCGGATGGGCCGTTACCGCCGACGGCACGATCCTGTCTACATCCAATGGCGGTACGATTTGGAACAGTCGCACCATGGATGAAATGGTTTTCACCGATGTACATTTTTCAGATCCTTTTAACGGCTGCATTGTTGGTCATCGGGGCAGTATTTTACGA
>JAFGSU010000283.1 GCA_016934435.1 Candidatus Zhuqueibacterota bacterium
AATAGCGCCGAGACCGGAAAGATAGTTCAAAAACAGCGGCAGCCATTCCGATTTGCCGAAAATCCCATATAGCAAAGCCAGCAGCAAAGTCCAGAAGGGGGAGGAAGAGGTAGCGCTGACCCGATAGGGCGTAATACCAAAGACGCCGTATTCAACGATGTTTTTCGCCATGGCCATGTGAATGTAGGTATCATCGAGTACATAGATGATATGGCCATCGTTGGCGATGTACGCCGCATAGACGAATACCGACAGAAGGATGCTGAATAAAACAAATATTGCTAACAGAATCCATCGTTGCCGCGATTTTTCTGACATGGGATATTCCCTTTACGCTTGATGATTCCTGAAACTAAAGCCATAGTGAAGCGCTGCAAGAGCAGCCGCGGCTGTGTATTGGATTGTACGGTCGCCTCCGGACGGACTGGACCGCCGCCCCTAACATCCGATCAAAAAGGTAGTTAATAATTTATCTATGAGCAATAAAAATTTTCAATTTTGTTTTGTCCAGAGTGCAATCCAGCCCCAAAAATGTTCTTGATTTTCGAGAAAATATTTGCTATAATAAACGAGTTCTTTGAACAAGTGTAGATGGTGCCCGATCGGGATAATAGGGAAAACGGTGAAAAACCGTTGCAGCCCCGCTACTGTGATGGGTTACGAAGGTTACGACTGAAATGTTCAGCAAGCCACTATCCACCTTCGGATGGGAAGGCGTAACCAGTAGGTTTGATGCCCAGAGCCAGGAGACCTGCCATTTTCCAATCGTATTCTGCAAAAACCTTCGCGGGTGAGGTTTGGAATATTATGCAAGTTTTCATTCGATTTTCCAATATCCCAGCTTTCACACAGAAGGTTGGGATTTTTTTTATATTTGGAGGAACACCGTTATGTCTTTCAGACGATTTATCGCTCTGTCGGCAGTTTTCGCTTTGCTGGCCGGTTCCGGTCTGGCATCACAGGGGAAAATATCCGGAATCATCACCAGTCAGGTGACGGAGGAGGCCATTCCTGATGCTAATGTGATTATTCTCGAGACCGGATGGGGCGCCGTTTCCAGAGACGGCGGATTCTATTTCATTGATCATATTCCCACCGGCACCTACGATCTGCACGTCAGCGTCCTCGGATACAAACCGGTTACGGAAACAGTGCGCATCGAAGCGAACGCCGTGCATCATTTCAAGTTGCAGCCAACGCTGATTGAATTTGATCCGGTTGTGGTCACCGCGACCCTGTCCGAACATCTGCAGTCCCACGTCAGCGCTTCCACGGAAATTTTCACCAGGGCCAGAATCAATGAACTCAACGGCCATACCGGCGCTGAATTATTTGAATCAATAGGCGGCGTGTATTCGAAGAGTTATGACGGCATCGCCGGCGTGAACACGCCCTCGATCCGCGGTTCAAACGCCGATCAGGTGCTTATCCTGATGGACGGCATTCGCCTGAATACCGCCCAGGGAGGCGGCGTGGATTTAAATACCATACCGGTGTCCGTTCTGGATCGGGTCGAAATTATCAGAGGCGGCCATTCCGCTGTTCTGGGCTCCGACGCGGTAGGCGGCACCATCAATTTAATCTCTAAAAGCAGCATCCAATCCAAAGGATATAATTATGGTTTCCAGTCGACCCTGGGTTCGTTCGGCAACCGCATTCAGACCGTGCACGGTTCGCATCAAATCGGGCCGGTAGCAGTCCTGGCAAATTATAATCGCATGGAAAGCGACGGCAACTTTGAATATCAGGATCCCCTCTCCAAACAAACGGAGGAACGCCTCAACAATGATTCCAGCACTGAGGATTTTTTTATTAAAGGGCAGGCACGCATCAATGATCGAAATACGGTTCAGCTGCTGTATCATACCTTACATACTGAAAAAGGCGTGGCCGGCAGCGTCAATCTCAATCCCTGGTCCAACCTCTCCATGACAACGCCAAATGCGAGAGCGGATATCAAAAGAAATATTTATAAACTCGAATCCAAAAATCAACTCAGCAATCGGCTCTTTCTTAAAAGTCAGATTGGATTGCATGAATATGACTATGGCTACAAAAACAGCGACGACCTCTCCGATGATCTGCATAAAGATGATTCGTTCAGCGCCAATGGACAGGCCATCTATACATTCAGCAACGATATCGTTTCGACCATAGGGATCAATTATCAGAAAGACGATTTGACCAGCACCCAATTTAAAAATGTGGACAGCCGGAAAATGACCAGCCTGTTTGGACAATTGGAGTTACATCATAATGTTTCGATCGCGCAACTACATTTGATACCCGCCGTTAGATGGGACCATTACAGCGATGTCGGCGCACAGACATCGCCCAAATTAGGCATCATGGTGAAGACAACGGGTGCGATGAATGTTGCGCTCCGAAGCAATATCGGAGAATCATACCGGGTGCCCTCCTTGAATGATCTGTACTGGCCGGAACAGAGTTATGGCCCGGGATATGGCGGTGTGGGCGGCAATGTGAACCTAAAGCCTGAATTGGGCCGCAATTTTGATGTCGGACTGGTTTTCTCGCTGCAGCGTAATGCACTCATCCGGTTCGAGTCCACCTATTTTCACAATGAGATTGAAAATCTGATCGTCTGGACCTCGGATGAAGAAATGTGGTGGCACCCGAATAATGTCGGCAAAGCAACCATGCGGGGGTTAGAAAACGGCATCGAGGTAAGATTGCCCTCGAATATGGCTTACGTTAATCTCTATTACACGCACATGAACGCTACGGAAGGGACGCCGGATTCGCCCAATAGAGGCAAACGACTCATCTATCGTCCCGATGACAAGTGGGATATCTGGGCGGGCGTTAAGCTGGGGAAAATGAGCGCCAATATCAACTACCGGTTGGTGAGCAAATCGTACATCAATGCGGATAATTCGAAAAGTCTGGATGCCTATCAATTGCTGGGAGCCAATATCGGCGCTCAGTTTATCATCCGTGGATTCAAGCTGCATGCTAAATTACAGGGGCTCAATCTTTTCGATAAGATGATTTTTCTCAACGACGGGTATCCGCTGCCCGGCCGCGAATTTCGCTTAACGGTTGGATTGGCGTATTAACGTGTTATAAGCCTGGGATTGTCCAAAAAGTAAAAAGATTGTATTGTATGGGATCTATATTGCGAGGTGGGAATGAGTATGGAGGGGGGAGTAGTGTAAAGCGTTTCTTCTTGTAGCAGACTTTTGTGATGTTTAGTGGAGCTTCAATGAATCTTGTTGTGTAGGTTTAATCATAGTGACCAGGCTTCAGATTTCAAAGCAGAGCTGTTGTGACAAGTGCGCTCCCAAGCCAGGAGCTTGGGAGCGAGGGGGAAACCAAACGCTATGAAAACTGAAAATCTGTAGTGATTAATTTGAAAAAGCATCATTGTTTATTAAATAATTATACCCTATAATGGTAAAGATGGGTTAGGATAATTCTGCTGAAGCCGGAAGCAATTAGTCCTGCCAATAGGACTATCGTCCACAACGGTCTGGCTGATCTCTATTGAATAGTGCCCCCGGGCATCAGTATAATCAATAAACGTGCATTCTGTATCTGCCTGATTAGTGATGGTCACCAGCGCCTCCGCAACCGGTTCAGCGCCGTTTCCCAGATATTCCGCACCATTGTCTGTTACTGTGCCCGTAAGGATAATATGTGAAAATAGTGTTTGACTGTTTAAAACCAAACAGAGTGCAAATAATTGTAATAATCCGCAATTGAACATTGCGCCTCCCTTTTAAGTGGTAATTATTTTAGCACGGTCATCTTCCGAGATTGTTGAAATCCTTGCATTTTTATTTGGTAAACATAGATTCCGGCGGGTATATCTTTTACTGTAAATGGCGCTGTATACCGACCGGGAGTCATAATTTCATCCACGAGAGTTGAAATTTCTCTCCCTAACAAGTCGTACACTTTCAGGCAAACAGGAGATGTTTTGCTGACGCTGAATTCTATTGTCGTCGATGGATTAAAGGGATTTGGATAATTTTGTTCAAGTTGAAATTGGTCAGGTACTGGTTGCGACAGGTTTATTACCCCGACCTCCCGGTCACTTGATAAATTTTCAAACCACTCAAAAGCAGAAAAGTAGCTCCCCGTATAAATCGCGATAATGTCCTTGTCTTTATCACCATCCAAATCGGCAAAGCAAACATCATAATTATAGCCATTTACATAATTAAATAAACGATGTTCTCCAAAAACACCGTTGCCATCTATATTTTCATACCACTTTAAGTAATAACTACCATCCAGCATCCAGGAGCCGCATAGTACATCCATGTCACCATCATCATCCAGATCGCATGCCCAGAATGGCTGACGGAGAATTCCACTTTCAAGGCCGAAAAATTGTTGTTCACCAAACGTTCCGCCTCCGGTGTTTTTATACCAAATCGTTTTCTCTCCCTCTTCTAATGAAGAGAGAACTTCTTTATGCCCGTCTCCATTTAAATCTGCTGCCAGTACGACCAGAGGCTCATCTTTTGCATGTTCTCTAAACAAACCGGGTATATGTTGAGCCGAAGTGAAATTTCCTTTTCCATCTACATTCTCATACCACATAATTTCATCTGTTTCATGATCACAGGCTAAAATGTCCACATCGCCATCACTATCCAGATCGGAAGGGAAAATATCTCTTATGGATCCTTCTGTGACGTTGTGCTCAGAGTCCAGGACACCCAATCCATTATTTTCATACCATACAATATTTTCCTCAGACGTCCCAAAACCCAACTCTGATAAGTATAATAGGACATCAACAGCACCATCCCCGTTCATGTCCGATGGAAATATTTTATAAGAATAGTCCCCTGTAAGATCATTGATTAATATCCGCTGATAAAATGCACTTGCGTCATTATGATTTTCGTACCAGACTATTCTATCATCAACATTAACCGCCAATATATCCGTATCACCGTCGGAATCAAAATCGGTTGTGCAAAGTGGCTTTTCTTCCCAGTTTTTTGTATTTATATCAATCGAATCACCAATCATCTTCTTATTATCAAAGGTTCCCTGTCTGTCGATATTTTCGTGCCAGTTAATCGTTTTGGAATAATCATGTGTGGACACTAAATCCATGTCTCCGTCGTTGTCGAGGTCGGCTGCACAAACAAAAGAGGGTGCATAGTCGGAAATTATTTCTTGTGACGGTCCAAAATAATTTCTTTCCTCGCCCCGTACGGTTGCTCTGGTTATCGTGTTATAATACTCCGAATCTACCCTAAATATGGCTTCACTGGAGTCTGTGGCTACAGCATTCGGTGATGTAAAGGTCATGGTATATTCAGCAGGCGTACTGCTGTCTTGTGCCTGCCCCCCAATCACCAGTGTATCACATTCACTGCTGCTGAAATAATGATTTATTGTGAACTCTTTAATGGTGGTATTGCCATTATGCAACCGGACCTGTATCTCCACTTCACCTTTGCCCCCAACATTTGTAAATCGGACATACTGATCGTATTCATTCACCATCTGACCGGCATTATAGATATGCATGAAAATGTTACCCTCATCATCCCGATAGTTCACAACACGACCATACTTATCACGTTCGGTTTTCAGCGGAGATGGAACAGGCTGCCATATTACTACAGGATCGGATTGGGCAAAACTCAGGCCGGGGCGATTTCTTTGATGCCGGCCGGCTGATAAAATGGATTGATAAAGAATAAGTGAGAATATTACAATTAACACAAAACCATTTTTATATTTAGAAAATAACATGGTAACTTCCTTTCCTATGAATTATATATTCCAGAAAGCCTCTAAAATAATTTTTACAGATTATTTACACCGATTCGGTGCCTACTAGTTAATGGGGTAACCCTGTGGGTGGCATGTTTTCAGTTCAGTTTGCGGATTAACATCGAATCTGGCATTTAATATATTCATCCCGTTCTGACTTTACTTTTAAAGCTTAAGCTTCCGCAATACCGGCTATTTAAATGGCGGATACATAACCGGGTCTGGTTGCCGTTTCCGTTGTAAAACATCGATGAAGCGGTTGACTTTTTCCATGGTAGAATCGCTCTCCGCTGCAAAATCGCTCCAGTTGGATTCTTTGATCGAACCGGTCTGGGTGAGTACGGCTAAGAGCTCGTCGCGATACCCTTCCAGAGTATCGATGAGAGCCTGTCTGCGCAGACGAAGCGATTCCACCTCTGTCGCCAGATAGCCCTGATGCAGGGTTTCCACTTCCTGATCGATTTCCACGATCAGTTTGTCCACAACCAATAGCCGGCTTTTATTGTTAGACTGCATGGTTTGCAGCGCTTTATCTGCCGGTGTATTCACAGAGACGGTATTGCCGTTGTCGCAATGTAACGCAATCTCTTTCACCGTGTGATCCGGCCATTCGTTGCGGGGGATGCCTTTTACCTGTTCGGGCGTAACGTACCCCACCAGGCGGTTGTTTTCGACAACCGGAAACATACTGTGGTGATACTTGTAGAAATAGTCTTCCACCAGCTCGTCGAGGGCAAGACCGCCCTCCACGGTGATGGGATCGGCATTCATGAGGTCTGCAAGGGATTCATCCTTCAGGGTTTTTCTGATTAACACCTGCCTGTAAGAAGCTCGAGACACCGAGCGCAGAAAAAGCCCGATCATCATCCACCACAGACCGCTGATAAAATCACCCATTATGAGGGTGAAAAGACCCATCAGTATCAGAAATGTTCCGAATATTGAACCAACACTCGAAGCGATCCGGGTTGCCCATGAAAGATCATTTTTCCACAGCCATAAAATCGACCGCAACACCCGTCCACCGTCCAATGGAAAAGCAGGCACCAGATTAAAGGCGGCCAGCAGCAGATTGATCAGCCACAGGTAGTGGAATACGGCGGTCATCGGCGCGGGCCAGGTTCCCAGCGTTCCGATATGTTCCATCACATAAAAGAGCCCGGCCAGGAAGATGCTGGCAATGGGACCTGCTATGGCCATCCATAATTCCGCCTTTGGATGCCCGGGTTCTTCTTTCATTTGAGCCACACCGCCAAAGATGAATAGCGTAATCCCCTTCATGGGCACATTCATTCTTCGCGCCACGATGGAATGAGAAAATTCATGGAATACGATGGACACAAATAAACCCAGAGCGCCACCGATTCCCATGAGCCAGTAGGTGCTCGTAGAAAATCCTTCATTAAAAGTGGGAAAAAGTCCCGTAGCCAGCGACCAGGTAATCAAGACGGCAATGATCACCCAGCTGAAATCGATCGAAACATCGAATCCCAGTATTTTGAATAATCTGATCTGCCTTCCAAACATGATTCATACCTCTTTTCTGAAATAGTTAGCACGGTCAAATAATATACGAAATTGAAAAATGCCCGGAATGCTTCCCTGCCGGGCAACCGATTGCGGGTGTCATAACGAGATGGCAATTAGCCCGGATTTCATTCATTTTTCAAAAGCTCTTCAAATTCATTTAACGTTTCAACCTGCACGACACCCGTTAATTTTTTGATAGCCTTCAACTCGTTGCCGTCGAATACTTCTCCCACGATATACACCTCGATATTCGGATCAATGTCGCGGGCATTGAGGATGAAATCCAGCAAATCATCCCCTGCAGCCAGGTTATCGATGCATATGGCTGCAAATCGGCCGTGTAGGAGGCTGCGCAATGCTTTGAAATATGATTCCTGAGCCGAAACAAGAAATCCATATCTTAGCAGCAAATCAGTGAGCTCGTAGTGATTATCCTTTTCTACAACCATCACATTGTTAGATTTAGATCTCAAATGCAGAATTCTCCCAATAATGGCACTGATCATCATACTGAGGACCAGACTCCGAATTGATTGGTTGCACAATCGGTGATGATAGCCCTCTGCTCATTTTAAAGCTAATTTATACAAAAAGCATGCCAGCTATCTATCTATTGATTTTAATGAAATTAAAAGAGTTCTGTGCAATCATCCGGAATAGAGACAAAGAAAATGTGCAAAAAGAAAACATTTGGGAACAAAGAGCCCACTTTTTGTGCACAAAAAGTACACGGAGGGAATATATCTGTAAACCTTTGGAAGAAATGGATGAATTGAAAAAAGACTGCCCGAAGGAAGTCATCTTGGAATGAGACCAGCGATTACAGGAGATAGTATTGCCCGGCGAGCTGAACAGCCGGTATCGGGAGTCTTAATCGAGTCCGTGAGTATGGAGTTTGTTATACAGTGCTCTGCGGCTGATGCCGAGCAGCCTGGCCGCTTCGGTGCGATTGTTGTTGCTGACCCGGAGCGCCTGAATGATCATTTCGCGTTCAACCTGTTGTAGGGGGGTGCCCACGTCAAAATAAATACTCATGGGTGTTTTATCGGACTTGGCCGTTTTTCCACGCAAACGCGAAGGCATGTGCTCGCTTTGGATTTCATCCGCTTCGCACACCAGCACTGCACGCTGAATTACATTCTTCAATTCCCGAACGTTGCCCGGCCATTCATAGAGAGTCAGCAGTCGAAGCGCAGCGTCATCCACACGCTTGATCTTTTTGTTGAATGTTCTGTTGTACAGGCTGATGAAATGCTGGATCAGGAGCGGAATATCCTCGATATTTTCCCGCAATGGCGGCATGGTGATGGTAAAAACATCAAGCCGATAGAACAGGTCTTTTCTGAAGAGCCCTTGATCAATTAGATATCTGAGGTTTTCATTGGTAACGCCGATGATACGCGCATGGCAGGTGATGGTTTTAGTGCCGCCCAGACGATTGAATTTCTTGTTTTCTATCAGACGAAGCAGGCTGACCTGCACTTTTTCGTCTATCGATTCGATTTCGTCCAATATAACCGTGCCTTCCCCGGCTCGTTCGAACAGCCCGATGTGCTGCTCGCTGGCGCCGGTGAACGCCCCTTTTTGGTGTCCGAACAGCTCGCTGGCGACCAGGTCTCTGGGCAACGCTCCCAGGTTGATGGGCAAAAACGGATTCCGTCTCCGACGACTGAATTGATGAATGGCTCTGGCGGCCAATTCCTTTCCGGTTCCGGTTTCACCCATGATCAGAACATGAATATCGGTTTCAGCGGCCTGTTGTATCTGTTCAAATACCGTTTGCATCCGCGCACTCTGCCCGAGTAGAGGACCCAATCGCAGTAGCGGTTTATCTTGCTCGGATTCGGTTTTTACCACATGCGGGCGATCCTTGATAGCCGCGTCGATGAGCAGGCTCAGTTCCGTATCACTCACCGGTAACCTGCAGTAATGAAACGCGCCCATGCTCAACGAATCGATACCGATTTCAATGTCATTGCGGTCTACCAGTACTAAAACCTGCGTTTGCGGATGTTCCTGCTCAAGCTGCTTTAGAAAGTTTTTAAATTCGTCCTGTTCTTTCCCTCCGGGACGAACGGCAAATACGATGATATCAAAAACAGCGCTGCCCAGGTGCTTTTTCAATTCACTGATGGACTCACAATGCGAGATGTGCGCCTTTCCGGCGATCCTCTTCAAGCGGGTAAGAAAGGCGGCATCATCGCTAACCAACATGATTTCTAGGACTAATTTCATATTGTTTTCTTCTTTCAGCCGTCAGGCGAAATGTCCGTTATTTTACGGGCCTGCCGCAGGTTATTGATGAACAGCAAAAAAGCGCCGATCAGGTTGGAAAAAACGATGCTGATCAGGTTCATAAAACTCAGTAACAGGGCATTCTCGGCCGACACGCCGAAAAAACCATAAAAAATAATCGATCAGGAAATGCCAGCGTAATCCACCGATCACCATGATACTGAGATTAAAGAAAAAACCTATCAGGAACCATTTCAAATTAACCTGTTTTAAAATTTGCCATAGTTTATTAAAATCGATGGCTCGAAGGACAAAATAAATAATCAGAAAAGGCAACAGCCAGTATAAAATTCCGGCCATTTTTTTAATTACTTTTTTTATCACCGGATTAATTGCCATGAGCGCCGGCCTGTTGTTTGATCCCCCTTAGCATGATCCGCAGGGTATCGCGGATACCGTTAACGGCACAATATCTTGCATAATTCGATACGGTGAGCCCCAGGAAACGAGGATGCAATAGATAGAACAGGCGCCAGAATGGTATCCCTTTCTGTTCGGATCGATGAGACAGGGTGTTGATCGTTCTCACTATCTTTTTGCCCGATTTTTCTTCAGCCCTGTGCGGAAAGCCGTCCTCATCCAATATCATTGCTACCGGATGGATGCCGATCGGTTGTTTTTTTCGGATATCATAATCTATTTTCCATATGGCGCTTTTGCGCCTGACAGATTTGCCGAACCGTGAGGTTTGCGGGAATATAAAATTTCCGCTTACACCGAATCGTGCCGCTTAAAATGGTTGGAAGCATAAACATCAAATCGTTACAGGGAAAAGCTTTGCAATATTAACAAATTTAAATATAACTATCAACAAAATATTTTTTTCTTGCTTTTCAGGGAAAATAGTGCTACTTTTTATAAAAAAGTAGCACGGAAGAATTATGTCGCAAGTCACCCGATTCGGAATATCGCTCGAACCCGATCTGCTGCGCCGCTTTGATCGTCTGATCAGGAACAAAGGCTATGGCAATCGTTCCGAAGCCATCCGCGATCTCATTCGCGAAACCCTGGTTCAGCAGGAGTGGGAAAATGAGACTCATGAGCACGTCGGCACCATCACGCTCATCTATGACCATCACAGCCACGATGTCGGCGAAAAGCTGACTGACATACAGCACGATCACCACCATACCGTTCTATCCACCATGCACATTCATCTCGATCATGACCATTGCCTGGAAGTGCTGGCGGTTAAGGGTACCGGCAAACTGGTGCGCAGACTGGCGGACGAGCTCATCAGCCTCAAAGGCGTCAAACACGGCAAGTTGGTGGCGACGTCGACGGGGAAGAACCTGTAAACGGCAAGCAGGAGGGATTGAATAATAAACACTTTATTACCCTATCATTTTATCACCGATTCGGCGCTCACAGGTTAATTGTGTAACCCTGTGGGTGGCACGTTTCCAGTTCAGTTCGCGTGTTAACACCGAATCTGGGTTTTTATGTGGATCATATATGCTCAGAAACGCCGCGTGATATTTCTGATGGAATTATGTATTACCAGAGCATCATCTCGGAAAGGAACAACGACTCATGCAAGGTAAGAGCTTGCGAATAATAGCGATCGGGTCGATTTTGTGGTGCGGTTTAGCGGTATCCCTGCGCTCCGAACAAGTCGACGTGCCGTCCGATTCGATCAGGTACCATCTCGATCCGGTGGTGGTTATTGCCAGCCGGTTGGCGGCGGCGCAGAGCCAAGCCGCAGCCAGCGTATCGGTCATCGATGCCGGCATGATGCAACATATGGAGGCTCACAGCGCCTTACAGGCGGTATCCGATTTTGTCCCCGGTGTTTTTATTACCGAAAAGGCGGTGATGGGGTATGGTGTGGCATCGGGTGCAGCAGGAGGGATTTCCATTCGCGGCGTCGGCGGCTCGCCGGTCACCGGTGTGTTAGTGCTGCGCGATGGTCGGCCCGATATGATGGGCCTGATGGGGCATCCTTTGCCGGATAGCTACCCGTTGCAGGGATTGGAACGCATCGAGGTCATCCG
>JAFGSU010000284.1 GCA_016934435.1 Candidatus Zhuqueibacterota bacterium
ATTCCGATTTCAACTATACAGGCAGGCCGGATGTTGCCGTGTTTTTTGCGGAAACTCCGGGTCTCTTATATTAATAAAATCAAATACATAAAAACCCCCCGGGGTTGCAAAAAGCGTTCCCAAAAAGATTGTGGGAACGAAATAAAATGATATCCTGCCCAATATTGCTGTCAGAAAGGTTACTACCAGAGCGCCATGGGCTCTCAATATTTTTATGAATATTATCTTGATTTTAACTTTTTGAAATGTTAATTTGCCGGTAAGATAGGAGAGAAAGTGGGATCAGGGAAGGCGCGGTAACCCAAAAAAATGCGGTTGTATACAGGAGTCGCCCGCAGAAACCTGACGAGCGTATTTTGGACCTCTCTTTTGCCCTAATGGTAGAATTAATCCAAAAGTCGGTTGAGATGAAGAAAATCTCCCTGTTATCATTCCCGCTACTCTGTTTATGGTTGCCCGTGCTGTTAGCCCAGCA
Organism: Candidatus Zhuqueibacterota bacterium; assembly: GCA_016934435.1. GTDB lineage: Bacteria > Zhuqueibacterota > Zhuqueibacteria > Residuimicrobiales > Residuimicrobiaceae > JAFGSU01. The sequence goes on from JAFGSU010000284.1 coordinate 476, forward strand.
GACCACACTTATATTTGAAGATTTCACCATCCGCGACGGCCTCTCCAACAATTCGATCAATGCCCTTGTGCAAACCCGGGACGGCTATCTCTGGATTGCTACCAAGGACGGCCTCAACCGCTTCGACGGCAGGGTCTTTCGCGTTTTTAAACGCGATCCGTCCATACCGAATTCCCTGCCGGAAAATTATATTATGTCGTTGCTTGAGAGTCGCAGCGGCGTCTTTTGGATCGGCACCTGGGGAGGCGGACTCTGTCGATTCGATGCGGAAAACGAACATTTTACCCGCATTACTGCGCCCGACAGCGATGATGACTACATCCAGGCATTGCATGAGGACGAAACCGGCGCCATCTGGTTCGGTACCACAACCGGTGGTTTGCACTGTATCGATCCCATGACCGGTACCAAACTCGTTTTCAGCCGGAGCAGGAATCACCCCGCTGGATTTCCGGCGGAAAACATCACCTCGATCGCCTCTGACACAATGAATATTCTCTGGCTCGGGACCCTGGACGCGGGTTTGCTGCAGTTCAATCCCGTCACCCATGATTTTCGCCCCATAACCGCAGTCGCTCAGCCCGTATGGCACGTTTTATTTGATAGCGACCGGGGACTCTGGATCGGTACGGAGGGGGGCATCCATCTTTATGATCCGGTTTCGCATGCCCTTGTGCGCCATCCCAGCATTCCTGCGGCGCAGCAGGACTATTTTACCACCACCATCAGGCAATCCCTGAAGGATCGCCATGGCCGGCTCTGGGTCGGCACTTATGAATACCGTGGCCTGTTGCTTTTCGAGCCGACACGATCCCGTTCTATGAGATTCTATCATCTGCGTCAGGAGGATGATAATCCCAACTCCCTGATATCGGATCGTATCCGTTGCATCTATGAGGATCGTAAAGGCAACCTCTGGTTCGGAACAGAAGAGGGATTGAATAAATTGCCGAAAAGGGCGCCTTTTACCCAGTACCGCTATTTGCCACGACGCAAAACAAGCCTTGGCGGTCGAGTGGTCAGCAGCATCCTTGAAGGGCGGGGGCAAATACTCTGGGTCGGGCTCGGCGGAGGCGGATTCGATCGCATCGATTTGAAAAACAATACAATAACCCATTATAAACATGACCCCAACAATCCCAACAGCCTGAGCGACAACGATGTCGTCACCATCTATGCGGATCGCGACGAAATTCTCTGGATCGGCACCAGCCGCGGCGGTCTGAACCGTTTTGATCCGACCCGCGGTATTTTCACGCGTTATCTGCACCATCCTGACAGGCCGACAACCATCAGCTCCAACTGGGTGCAACAGATTCTTGAAACCCGGGCAGGGCTTTTCCTCGTGGGCACGAACAACGCCCTGCAGATTTTTGATCGCAAGAACGGCAAATTCTCGCCCTACCAACCGGCCATTGAAGAAGGCTCCGGGCCGTTTCCCTCGAACCTACAAGTGAACGCACTCTATGAAGATGGTGACGGCGAACTCTGGATCGGCACCTGGCTGGACGGTATCTGGCGGTATAATCCCACCTCCCGGACTTTGATGCATTATCTGCCTGATATACAGGATCGCAACAGCCTGAGCGCCAGTAAGGTAACCGTTATTTACGAAGATTCGCGTCGCATGATTTGGATCGGCACGCACAGCGGCGGTCTCAGCCGCTACGACAAGGTGTCCGATACCTTCGTTACTTTTACTACCCGCGACGGCCTGCCCAATGATGTAGTCTTCGGTATCCAGGAGGATCGGCGGGGGAAATTATGGGTGAGCACCCTGAACGGCCTGGTCAAGTTTGACCCGGACGGGAAAACATTCCGCGTCTACGATGAAGCCGATGGCGTTGTCAACAATCAGTTCAACTGGCGCGCCGCTTTTAAAAACGATGACGGAGTCATCTATTTCGGCGGCGCCAACGGCCTGATTTCCTTTCATCCCGATTCGATCCGCATAGATCCGGATCCCCCTCCGGTAGCTTTCACTTCCTTCAAAATATTTGAAAAGGAAGCGCAGCTGCCGCAGCCTCTTCGCGCTACGACCAGGATTGTCTTACCGCACTCGCAAAACTTTTTTACTATCGAATATGCCGCGCTCGACATTGCCCCGCCGCATAAACATCGTTACGCCTATCAGCTGCAGGGTATCGACCAGCGCTGGGTTTATCCGGGCATACACACCGAGGCGCTCTACACCGACATTCGCCCCGGTTCCTACACATTCCGGGTGAAAGCGAGTAATGCAGATGGTATCTGGAGTGATCCGATCTCGATGGTAATAACTGTGCTGCCGCCGTGGTGGCAGGCATGGTGGTTGAAAATTCTCGCTGCCGCCCTCTTGCTGATCATGATCTATGCCCTCTATTCATACCGTATTCATGAGTTGAAGAAAATTCATCGCATCCGTTTCAATATCGCCGGCGATCTGCACGATGAAATCGGCTCCAACCTCAGTAGTATTCGTGTTGAGAGCCAAATGCTGCTGCAAAATGATAAATTAGCCGTGCGCGAGAGAGAACAACTCACAGCCATCAGTCAGACGGCCCAGGAAACCGTCGACGCCATGCGCGATATCGTCTGGTTCATCAATCCGAAAAATGATGACGGGGAGAACATCCTTTTCAAGATGAAGGAAACTGCGGCGCGGCTGCTGGGTGGGATGAACTGGTCTTTCTCGGTATCTCCGGGAGTAAGAATGGAATGGTTCAATCTGGAAGTCCGGCGCCATATCTTTCTCATCTATAAAGAAGCGTTGACCAATGTGATTCGGCATGCCGAGGCCGATATGTGCCGCATTGAAATCGCTGCCGTCGCGGAGGGCGTCGCCATAGCGATCCATGACGACGGCAAAGGTTTTGAATTGAGCCGGGCACAGAATCAAGGCGGTCTGCACAATATCGCTCGGCGCGCGGAAAAGATCGGCGCCGTGTTAACTTTGACCGGCGCGCCGGGGCACGGCGTTACGATTGATCTGTCCGTGCCTTATAAAAGCCGCCCCGCATCCCCTCGCGGCGCCGGCAACATCGTCGCAGCCATGCTGAAACATGGATGGTTCAGAATCCGCCGGACTGTCGGCGTTCGGTTCGAACCTGAAAAATAAAAATACCACAAGCATGGTATGGTTTTACTGCCGAAAAAGTTATATCTTAATTGCTTAGAATAACTCAAATGAGAGAATGAAAAACCAATGGCGCCGATAACAATATGGCTGGTTGAGGACAATGTCCGCTATCGCAATGCCCTTGCTGGAGTGATCAACCGCGCAGAGCGGATGGCCTGCTCTCAGGCTTTTTCCCGCTGTGAAGAGGCGCTCGATCTGCTGCAGCAAACGCCGCCGCCCGATGTCATCCTTTTAGATATCGGGTTGCCGGGGATCAGCGGGATCCAGGGCCTGGAGAAATTCAAGCAGATTGCTCCCACCACCTATATTATCATACTCACAGTCTATGACGACAACGATAAAGTCTTCAATGCCCTCTGCGCCGGCGCCTCCGGCTATCTGCTCAAGGACTCGACACCCGAAAAAATTATCGCCGCCATTGATGAGGTCCTCGCCGGCGGCGCGCCTATGAATATGCAGATCGCCCATAAAGTGCTGGAGATGTTCACCCGCTTCAAGCCGGCGCAAACCGATTATGGCCTTACGGAGCGGGAAAGAGAGATCCTGCAGCAACTGGTTTCCGGCCTGACCAAACAGCAGATCGCCGATAAGCTTTATATTAGTTTTCACACGGTCAATACTCATTGCAAAAACATCTACAGCAAACTGCACGTCAACACCCTCTCCGGGGTGATTTCCAAGGCCTACCGCGAACATTTGATCTGACCACCATCTGCAAACCGACAGCGGCGAATAAAGAACCTTGCAGCGCCTCCTCTTCGACAAAATACCACAAATGTGCGATTGTCCTTTGCCAAGAGATGCACTATATTCAAATTGGGGCATCAAATGACATTTGTTGAATGTTCTATTTCAAGGAGGTAATATCATGACCAAAAAGGCCGTTCTGTTCGCCATTATGTCATTGTGTTTAGGCATCACCTTGACCCACGCCGAAACAGCGATCATTGCCCATCGCGGCGCCTCCGGGCTTGCCCCGGAAAACACCATGGCCGCCTTTGTCAGGGCGATTGAGATAGGCGCCGATTATTTCGAGCTCGATGTGCGCGTTTCGAATGACGATTCACTCATGCTCATGCACGACGATACCATCAACCGCACTACCTCCGGCAGCGGCGCGATTGCCGGGTTGACCTATGAGCAATTGCGCACGTATGACGCCGGCTCCTGGTTCAGTCTCGCATTCGCGGGGGAGAAAATCCCCACCCTCGCCGAAGCTCTTGACCTGGCGCTCGCCGCACCCTATCCTGTCGGCGTGGTGATCGAGATCAAGGCAGTTACCTCGACCATCGTACAAAAGGTGATCACGGCAGTCCAACAGCGCAACATGCAGGATCGGGTCATCATCAGCAGTTTCAATTTCAATCAGATCGCCACATCCAAGCAGATTGACCCCTCCATTCCGGTGCAGCTCTTTGGAACCATCACCCAGGCCAACATCAATCAGGTGGCCGACATCGGCGGTGAATGGGTGGGCACCGGCGGGGCCGTCACCCAGGCACTGCTCGATTCCACCCACGCCAAAGGCATGTTTCTCAACAAGTGGACCGTCAACAACAGCCCCGAGATGGCCGCGCTCTTCGCATTGGGCGTAGATGCGATCACCACCAATTTCCCCAATCTCGCCAAATATTTGCTGGACACCACCCCGCCTTCGGATGTGGTGCTGCAGTCGCCGACGGTCAAGGTCACCCGCGTAACCCTGAATTGGCTTTCCGCTCAAGATGCCGAGAGCGGCATCGCCGGCTATGAGA
>JAFGSU010000285.1 GCA_016934435.1 Candidatus Zhuqueibacterota bacterium
AGCACGAACGAGGTGGTGAGGCGAGCGTCCCAGGTCCAGTAGACATTCCAGACCGGCTTGGCCCAGAGTGGACCGGTGAGGAGAACGATGGTAATGAACAGCACGCCGATTTCCGCCGAGCAGGCCGCCAACCGATCCCAGCTCGCTTTGCCGGTGCGCAAAAAAGCGATGCCGGCAATGCACACCACCAGGAAGGCCAGAAAGGAAATCCATGCCGACGGAACATGAAAATAAAAAATCCGCTGCACCTCGCCCATACTGCGCTCGGTCGGCGCGTAGATGAAAACCATGTACAGCGCCCATTCGATCAGAAAAAAGGTGAGGGAGATCAAGATCAGGTGGTGGCTTTTCAGGGATTTGAACATATATCGATCCTTCCAACAGCTGGTTGCACATGGCCACGGCGGTTCATAGCCTGCGGCGGTGCAAAAAATACGGAATGCATACTCAAAGCGTCCTGGAATCTTGTGCCTTTTCTCATCGATGCTATTCCTCTACAACATATTCATACAATAGAAAACAGACGATGAAATAGATGATATCGAAACCGATCAACAGGCGCTGCCACGACCAGACGTCGGCGAAGGCCCGGCCGTCGAGCAGATAGGCCGTACTTTTTATGGAAGATAGAATAATCGGCACCGAGATGGGAAACAGCATGATGGGCAGCATCACTTCCCGCGAGCGCGTATTGGCCGAAATGGCCGAAAAGATGGTGCCGACGGTGGCAAAACCAAAGGTCCCCAGCAGCAGGGTTATTAGCAGCGGCAGCAGTATGGCGCCTATGGAGAGATCAAAAAACACCACCATCACCGGCAGCGTCACCCATTCGACGATGGTGATGAAAAGAAAATTCCCCAAAACTTTAGCTGTATAAATGGCGCTGCGATCCACCGGGCAGAGCAGGAGGCCCTGCATCATGGCATTTTCCTGCTCGCGGGCGAAGGAGCGACTGAGACCCAAATTACCGGCAAAAGCAAAGGCGACCCAGAGAATACCCGGTGCGGTTGTTTTCATCTCTTCCGAACCGGGCTCGAAGACGAAATTAAAGATGACCACAACGGTGAACGAAAAAATCAGCATGGAAGTGACCATGTCCTTGCTGCGCAATTCCAGCAGCAGGTCTTTGTAAAGAATGGAAACGATTTGTTTCAGTGTATTCATGGTCGAAAAAGATGATCTAGTGCTCTTGCAGCAATTCCAGTACATGACTGCGGTTCAATTTATTTGGCTGCGAATCGACTATTAGCCGTCCTTTTTGCAGTAACAACAGCCGCTGTGCCTTCATCAGGGCAAAGTCGATTTCGTGAATGGTCAGCAGAACCGTCACCTGTTGTCGGATGAACTGGTCGATGAAACGGGTTAATAACTCCCTGGCGTGTACATCCAGACCGGTAAAAGGTTCATCGAGGAGTAGAATCCGGGGTTGATGCAAAATAGCCCGCGCCAATGCCAGGCGTTGTTGCATGCCGCGCGAGAAAGTGCGGACTAGGTCGAACCGACGGTGTTTGAGTTCAACCCAATTTAGCAGTTCATCGATGCGCTGTGCCAGCGCCTTCACCCCGTACATCCGGCCGTAAAAGCGCAAATTTTCTTCGGCTGAGAGGTCTCCGTAAAGGAGCGTGTGATGGCTCACCACCCCGATGCTGCGGCGGACGTTATCCGCCGCTTTATCGACCGCATATCCGGCTACGCTAACGCTGCCGTGACTGGCGCGCGCCAGACCCGCAAGAATGCGGATCAGGGTGGTTTTGCCGGCGCCGTTTGCCCCCATCAATGCGACGAATTCACCCCGCTTGATCTGAAACGATACATCATTCAGGGCGTGCAGATGGCCGAATGATTTTGTGATGCCTTTGCCTTCAATCATTTTTTTGTCGTTTTTGCTCCGGATTTGCCCTGTTGCAGCGTCCGTTCTATCCGCTGCAATTTTTCAAAGAGGTCCTGACGTTTCTGCAACGATTCTATCTCCGCTGCGGACTCTAAATCCAGCCGGGCTATTTCCTCGATGAGCGATTTACGGCTGTGCAAAAGTTGATCTCTCATTTCAACAGTAAGAAGAGGCTTTGCCTTGAAGCGCCGTGCGGCGCCGGCAATCAGTCCCGCCAGCAGAAGCGTGGTCGTAGCAATGAGCAAAAAGTCAGGAGAGGAATAAGCGGCCGAATCTGATTGACGTGAAAAACGAATCCGTATGCGCTGCCCCGGTTCAACCTCCTGTAAACCATAGCGGTGATAATTGGTACCGCGAATAGTAAAGGGACCATGGTCGATGAGCCGGTCTTCCTGCAGGGTAATGCTCGCATCGGCGAGGAAAATATCGAATGAACGCGTCGGATGGGTAAAATCTATTTCGAGCGTGGCTGTATCATACTGATAGGGGATTTCATACACATACGATATTTGACGGTTGCCCGGTTCAAAAACGCCGACGTCGTATATGATATTGCCATGTACTTTCAGTTCCGTTTCGAGGTGGCCGCTAATCGGCGTGATATTCTGGGCGTTGCTCGGGAGAACAAAACGAAGGATGGCCTCCGTTTCATGTCCGTCGGCCATGGCGCTGATGATGGTTTTACCCGAGGAATTGCTCAGGATGCGCGACTCGCGCAGGGCCAGGCTTTTGCCGGCATTTTGCACGAACAGATGGTGCATCAGAACCAGTACCTGCTGATTGGAGCGGGTGGAGTCGAACACGGAAATGTCGAGCCTGGCCGAGGTGGATGTGCCGAAATGCACCAGATCACTGTAGTAACGCACGCCCTCATGCTCGGCGGATATTAAGTAATGGGCCGAGGTGTCCAAATCCGCAATGCGAAACTCAAACCGGCCGCGAGTTCCGGACAGGGCGGTGGCAATATCGGCCGGTTGATTGAATCCCCGTTTGAACAGGTGCAGGGTAATTTCCCGGCCGGAGATGCCGGTGCTGTCGTGGGAAGCGTTGAGAATCCGGCCGCTCAGAGAACGGGTCTGGGCCCGGGCCGGAGGGCTGCAGAACAACATAGAAATCAAAGCAAGCAGAATGGCTTGATGGTAGAATGATTTTATCATGAAAAAATGATTCCCGGTTAATTCAGTTTTGCGCCGCACTGCGAGCAAAATTTGGCGTCGCGAGTCATGCGATGCCCGCATTGCGGGCAGACTAAAATAAGCTGCTGGGCCAGTTGCTTTTTAGCCTTTTCAATATCCGCCATTAACTTTTTGCTCATCTCGTCGCTTTGTGTGGTGGTGTTGCGACGGATTTTTTCATCCAGTTCCGAGACGACTTGTTCCTGGCTGTCTTTCAACGCGCGATAGTCGCTATCGCTTAATTTGCCGGTTTGATGGTCGAAATCCAGATCGCCGATGATTTCCGCTGCCACCCGTTTCTGGTATAACCACTCATTCATTACCGAGGGTGTATGCGGCATATTTAAGTACATCTGCCTCGGAGCTCGAAAGAGCGGCTCCAGGATAAAGGCGACGAGAAGGAACATCATGATATAGGCAGTTATTTCACTCATGGGAAATCTCAACATTAGGGTAACTTTTACGCCAGCGTTGCGGCGAAATGGACAGCAGCGTCCCCAAAACCATCAAACCACCGCCGATCCACATCCACAACATGAGCGGATTGATCAATACGCTGACGGTTGCCGTCTCTGTTCGCAGGTCGTAACTGGCGAGGATGATATATAGATCTTCCTTTAAGGTGGAACGAATGGCCACTTCGGTCGCCGGTTGAAAATTTTCATAGAGCTGTTTTTCAGGCTTCAGGGTGGTAATATATTTTTCGCCTCTGAAAACGTTGAATATGGCCTTGTCGATTTGCCGGTCGATCTGCATTTCAGTGGTCAATTTTTCGAAGATTAGGCGATAACCGCCGAGTTCCATGACTTGGCCCTTTTTGAGCGTGGCATCTTTTTCCAGCGAAAAAGCGGAGGAGCCGATGATGCCGAGGAAGAACATCAACACGCCTAAATGCACGATATATCCGCCATACCGGCGTTTGTTTTTCAGCGCCAGACTCAACAGGGCCCTGAAAAATCCGAGCTGTTCGGTTTTTTTTCTGACCACAGCGCCGCGGATAAATTCGAGCAGGGTGGCGCTGATGGCGAAAATAGCTACGGCCAGCGCCAGCACGGGCAGAAATGCACGCACCCCGGAAAGCACTAACAGCACGACGCCCACTGCCACCAGGGTTATCGGCACAGCAAGGCTCCGCAGCATGTTACGGCTGCTGGTTTTGTTCCAGGCCAGCAGCGCGCAAAAGCCGGTCAAAAAAAAGATGGCGATACCGATGGGCGCGGCCATGCGATTGAAAAAATCGGTGCCGACGGTTATTTTCTCGTTACGAATGAGTTCGGTGATGGTCGGGAAAATAGTACCGATAAAGACGCCGATGGTCAGGGCGATGAACAGAATGTTATTTACCAGAAAGCTGGATTCTTTCGAGGTCCAGCTGCCGATCTGATTTTTGCCGCGCAGCAGACCGCGGCGGTAAAAAATTAAAAAGAAAGAGCCGATCAGGACAGTACCGAGAAAAAGGAGAAACAGCGGCCCCAGATTTGAAACGCCGAAAGCGTGTACCGAAGAGATCAGGCCGCTGCGGGTTACAAAGGTGCCGAAGATGGTCAGGGCGAAGGTGATTACAATGAGAGACAGGTTCCAGCTTTTCAGCATGCCCTTGCGTTCCTGAACGATGATGCTGTGCAAAAACGCGGTGCCGGTGAGCCATGGAAGCAGAGAGGCGTTCTCAACCGGGTCCCAGGCCCAATAACCGCCCCAGCCGAGCTCGACATAGGCCCACTGCATGCCGAGGATGTTGCCGATGGTGAGAAACAGCCACGCGAACAGCGTCCAGCGCCGGATGCTTTTCACCCACTTTTCGTCGAATCGCCGTACCACCAGGGCGGCAATGGCAAAAGCAAATGGAACGGTAAAAGCGACAAATCCTACATACAAACTGGGCGGATGGAAAATCATCTCCGGATTCTGCAACAGCGGGTTCAATCCGGTGCCATCCTGCGGTATGAACGGCGTCCGCACGAATGGATTGGTCTTGAAGGCGGTAAGATAGAGAAAGAAAAAGGTGGTAAATTGAATTACGGCCAGGGTGACGGGCAGCAACTCCGGATTGCGGTCGCGGTTGCCGGCGATGACGATCACAGCAAAAATGGACAGCAGCCAGGTCCACAGCAGCAGAGAGCCATCCTGACCGGCCCAGAAGGCGGCCAGGGTGTAAGACCATGAAAGCGACCGGTTGGTATAATGGGCTACGTATTGTATCTGAAAGTCGCGGCTCAATAGCGCATAGAGCAATGCGGCTGAGGCGAGAGTGACGAGAAAAAAGACGGCATAGCTGGCACGGTGCGCACTGGCGAGCAATGCGGCAGAAGCCTTTCTGCCGGCAGCGATGTAAATCACCAGGGCATAACCGGATAATACCAGGGCGATGACGAGCGATTGATAACCGAGATTTGCCAAAATAAAGCCTGTACTATTAAGTTAATGCGATATTTACTTGAAAGATAAAATCACCTTCGCGCTAAAGTCTGTAAGATCCGATTTTCATGGTATACAGAAAGGCATAGCGGTTGGCACCAATTTTTGCACAAATTCATTCAGGTAAATTTATAAAATATATAAAATCCGCCCGCTAACTGCAACAGAAAAAGCTTTGAAAGGATGTTAAAAATAGTATATTTAGTACACATGTTAAAAAAAGTGCTCAAATATTTGTCAAGTGTATTGTGGTTACTCGTAATAATCCTTGAATTACTTGTCTGGAGTGATGTGCGCTCGATTTTTTTTCCGCGCATCCCCATCGTCGAGATGATCGCCGGTCTTTGCCAGGATACACTCTGGCTGCCGTTGGCCGTGGCCCTGCCGGGATATCTGTTATGGTTGAGTTGGGTGCAATTGTCATCCTGGTGGCAGCGCATCATAGCCGCTGTTTTTAGCGTGTTTATCCTGTTATGGGTGATTTTTGCCGTAAATGAATTTTTCCGCTGGATGATCATACTGGTGGCGTTTCTGCTTTTCGGCGTGATTCAGCTTGTGCGGCAGAAGCGTCATCTTTATGCCAATATATTGCTTTTTGTTCTGGCCTGGCTCGGTGTCGTCCTGCATTACCGCGGCCAGCTATTGCCGAATTTGCCTCGTTTCAGCTCCACAGAAGCGACCCTGACCATCCTGGATTACAACATCCTCGTCGGACAGCGGGGAACGCAGCGCAATCAGGTTTTCGAATTGATTGCCAGTGAAAAGCCGGATCTTATTTTTATTCAGGAGATCAATTCCGGCGACCGCAAGCTTTTTCGCGAGAAAATGGGAGCGCTCTATCCTCATCAGCTCTGGGCTGATCGGCGCGAATATTATAATGGCGGCGCGATTCTGTCCAAATTTCCGATCAAGGAGGCTCGCAATGTCGATCTGTCCACACACCATCTGCCCGGTCATACCAATCTGAATCATGCGGTGATAAATTGGCGCGGCCGTGATATCCATCTGTTGAATTGTCATCTCTATCCCAGCGGGCATGCTTTTATTCAGTTATTATTCGGCCGGCGAAGTCTGGGCAGCTTTATCGACCATACGCGCAGCGCCTTTTTGCGGCGTATGGATGAAGCGGAGCAGCTCGCAGCCATCACCCGAAAGATTCAAGCGCCCGTCATTATGGCCGGCGATTTTAATGATACCCCCAATAGTCCCATTTATCGACTCTTCCAGCAGCAGTTGCAAAATGCTTTTGCAGCGCGCGGTTGGGGCATGGGCACCACGTTTGGATATCACAGTCTGAAGCAGAGTGTGTCGCCGCACTGGCGCGGTTTGCTGTTCGATTTTTTACGCATCGATCACGTTTTTGTATCATCCCATTTCCGGGTCGAGCAGGCGCGGGTCTTACCGGTCGCCGCCTCCGACCACCGGCCACTGCTTGTGTGCGTCAGATGGCGCCATAATCCGAATTGATGCATTATTTGTATTGCTTTTTAAATGAAAGATATTATAATTTAGAGGAAAGCAGCAGAACCAGTATCTCGATCATTCTCAGTCTGTAAAAGTCAAGAACTCATCAGAGAACCCTCGTGAGCCAAATCCTTGCAGGATTTCGCCAGTGCCGCGAACGGATGTTTTCCTTTGAAGAGTATGATCGCTGCCGAAACACAGTTGCAATAACGATGATTTTATCGGCCAGGTTGGCGCAAAATTAAGGCAAGACAGTATGATATCGAAAAAAATATTGATCAGTTTGAGTTGCCTGTGTGTCTCGATGTTTTTCATATCGGCCGCACAGCAACAATCGTCGGATGTGGATCGTGCATTGAGCCAGGCGATGCAGTTATACCAGAATGATCAGCTGGAGCGAGCGGCGTCGCTGCTCAACAAGACCCTCGATAAAAATCCGGAAGCCCTGGAGGTCATGCAACTGCTGGCGCAGATTGAAATGGATCGGGAGCGATGGGGGAAGGCCAAGGGGCTCTATAAAAAACTGAAGGAAAAGCGCCCGCGGGATTTACTGCCCCGTTACGCCCTGGGCATATGTTATCGCGAAACCGGCAAATACAAAGCGCTTTTATTGCGCATGCTGGACTGGCGCAAATCGCGTCAGTATTTCGAATATGTTCTGGCCAAAGATCGTTCGTATCGGGACGTGTTTACGCAATATGCGCTGCTGCAGCGCTATCGTGGGCAATATTTCTCCTCTGTGGATTTGGCAGAAAGGCAGTTGCTTTACAATCCATCGGCAGAAAATGCGGCAGTTGAGCTCTTCCGCAGTTATGACCTGCTGCTTTTTCACGAAGACGCCTCCAGGGTGCAGTCCTGGCTACAAAAGCGCGACAATCCGGGTGCACAATATATGTTAGCTGAACTGGCGCGCAGACAGGAGAAATACCAAGCAGCCGATTCGATTTTTCAAACTCTGATGGCAAAGAGCGACCTGAATATCTCCAGAATTCCGATTATGCTTTCCCTGATACGCATGAGCGTGCAGCAAAATCAGGCCCTCACTGCCACGCGTCATTTTCGCACCACACTGGATTCGCTGAAAGACATGACGGACCTAAATTTGTTATTCGAAGATATGCACTATGCTTTTTCGGATGATGATTTGAATAACTATTCAAGGTTGAAGACGCTGGATGCTAAAAAACGCTTCCTGGAGGTTTTTTGGATCAAGCGCGATCCCCTGCCGGCCGCGGAGGAAAACATTCGTCTGACCGAACATTTTCGCCGGCTGGTTTATTCGGAGGCGTATTATCGGTTCGATGGATTTCGTCTCGAATTCAATAATCCCGACAAACTGCATTACCTTAAATTTCCCAGGGTTTTTGGCCTCAATCAAAAATTTAATGATAAAGGCCTGATTTATATCCGTCACGGAAAACCGCACGAGCGCGCCTTTTCCATGGGATCCAATGTCATTCAGAATGAGTCCTGGGTGTACTATCGCGATGGCAGGTATCCGAAAATGATGTTCCATTTTTTTATCGACGAGAATGCCATTGGCAACAACTGGCGACTGGGAGCAGAAATTTCGCGCGAGATGCTGGAAAGCCGGTTGATGTTGGACCCCATTTTTCAGCAGATGTACATGGCCGACTATATGGAAAGGCTCCGCTATGAGAGCGAGATCGCCATGAGAAGTAAAGAGGATGTTGAAGTAGGGCTCAACACCGACCGACACTCCTGGAGCGAGGATATCAAGCCCATTGAATTTCCCTATGGTTTGGCTGCCTTTCGCGGCGAAAATAACCGGACTCTGTACGATGCGACCCTGGCGCTTCCGTTTCAAAATGTTTGGCCGTCAAAGAAAGAGTACAAGCCGGAACATGCCCTCTCCTTCGGGTTCGCTGTTTTCGATCCGCAATGGCAGGAAATTTATAAGAAAAACTGGCAGACCACCGCTTCCGACATTAAGCACATGGCGGATTCCCTGGGTTCATTCATCGAACAGATTTCGTTCGAAACTTCCGCCACCCTCATGTACATCAGCATATTCATTAACCTGTCGGAAGAAAACAAGGTCGGCGGATATCGATTCAATTATCACGGCAAACAATTCGATTACAGCCGTTTTGCCATGAGTGATATCGTCCTGTCGAATTATGTGAGTCCCAGCTCCACGCGCGATTCTTTCAGCAAACATGGTTTGAAGGTTTTGCCCAATCCGATGGGACGTTTCAGCAAAAAGGAACCGCTTTATGTCTATTTTGAATTGTACAATTTGCCGGGCCGGGAAGGGAAATCCGTTGACTTTACGCTGCAATACCGTTTAAAATTATTGAAAAAACATGAAACCAATATTTTCACCCAGTTATACAAACTGTTCAGCAAAGAGCGGGAAGAGACCTCGAATCTGGTGCAACGGTTTGCCGACAGGGAAATGTCGGTGGAATACCTGGCGCTGGACCTGGATAAAAAAACATCGGGCCGATACCAGCTGGAAGTGACTGCCCATATTCCCACTACCGATCAACGGGTGAGCAGTACGACGGAGTTTGATTTGCACTAGAGACGGCAAAAAAGCAGCCCGGGGCAATTGGTTATGGTGTTCCTGGCTTTTAAGCGAGTGTTGGGAATTGCCGTGCTCCGACTTTGCAGTTTAAGGTTCACTGTTTCCGATTAAAAACTTAATGTAGATAACCGAGCGCCAGGGCATACATCGTTTCGCTGTCTACAAGTTCCTTCAACAGCTCTGAGGGGGGCGCCTTTTCACTCCAATTTGCCAGTTATCACCGAATTTGCGACACAAGACTCATTGACTTTTAAAAAAAGATTACTTAAATTTATAGATTATTTTTAAGAAACCATGAATGTCTAATTCGTTGCAAAAAGGGACCAGGATGGAACTGACTGATTATTTGGATGATTTGAAAGAAAAAAAAGTAACCGGCCGTCCTGCCGGCATTGAGGTGAAGGGTGTTGCCTACGATCCGCTGCGTATCGAGCCCGGTTTTATTTATGTCGCCATCAACATTTATACCCAGCTGGACAAGATTGAACTGCCCGATGGCCATCCGTTTGTGATGGATGCGATAAAAAAAGGCGCGGTGGCCGTTGTCCTGCAGCAGGATATGGACGTGCCCGAACAGGTCGTCAAGGTTGTGGTGCCCGATTCTCGTTTTGCCCTCGCCCTGCTCGCCAATCGTTTCTATGGATATCCCTCGAAACAATTTAGAATGATCGGCGTCACCGGCACCAACGGCAAAAC
>JAFGSU010000286.1 GCA_016934435.1 Candidatus Zhuqueibacterota bacterium
ATTTGCGGATGCTCGGCCGCCACATCATGCTCTTCACCCACATCCCGCCGTAAATTGTACAACTCCAGTCCACAGGCAGCCCTGCCATATTTTCCCGGCCAACCGTCCGCACCGGCACCTTCACCGGGCCAGGACTGATAAGTATGCGGAAAAATCAGTTTCCACGGCCCCTGACGCACGGCGCGGAGCTCATGACCGTAATAATAATAAAACCGGTCGCGCGGCTCGGCCGCTTCATCGCCTTTTAACAATGGCCATAGATTGACGCCATCGATGGGTCTTTCGGGCAGCGCCGCGCCGGCCAGGTGCGCCAACGTCGGAAGGATATCGATGGTCGCGGTTAGTTTGTCGCAAACCCGCGCCGCCGGAATGCGTCCCGGCCACCGCATGATACACGGCACGCGCACCCCTCCCTCCCACGCCGTGCCCTTGCCTTCGCGCAATGATCCCGTAGTTCCCGCATGATTGCCGTAACTCAGCCATGGACCATTATCACTGGTGAAAATAACCAGGGTGTTTTCCTCCAAATTGAGCTCACTCAACGTACGCAGTATTTCACCTACGGACCAGTCTATTTCCATGATAACATCGCCATACATCCCCTGAGCGCTTTGGCCGCGAAAGCGCCCGGATACGCCTAACGGCACGTGCGGCATGCTGTGGGCGATATACATAAAAAAGGGATGTTGGGCGTTGTTGCGGATGAATTGCACGGCGCGCTCAGTGTATCTTTTTGTCAGAGTGTCCTGATCCTGCAGCGTTCGGATTTCCGCGGCCGGTTCTTCGCCGTCGATGAGAGGTAGAGGCGGATAGAACAGTTTGTGCCCTGAACGGGCCGGCTGGCCATCATACCCCACCGGCCACATGTCGTTGGAGTACGGCAGGCCGAAATAGTCGTCGAATCCCTGCTGCAAAGGCAGAAATGGGCGCTGATGTCCCAGATGCCATTTGCCGACCATGCCGCAGCGATAGCCGCGGCGCCTGAGCACATCGGCGATGGTATCCTCGTCCGGATGCAGTCCGATGCTCGCCCACGGCATCAGCGCGCCCTGAATGCCGACGCGCTCGGCGTAGCACCCCGTCAACAACGAGGCGCGCGAGGCGCTGCACACCGCCTGAGTGACATGAAAATCGGTGAAACGCATGCCCTCGGCCGCCATTCTATCCAGATTCGGCGTGGTAAATCCGGCGGCGCCGTATACGCCGACATCGCCATAGCCCTGGTCATCGGTGTAAATGAGGACAAAGTTGGGCGGCCGTTTGCCCTTGCTGCAAGCTATATTATGCATCAGGGATGGGACAGCGGTCATTGCCGCGCCGGCGCCGATGGTGCGGACAAATTCGCGCCTGGAGGTGTGCTTCTTTCCCATGGCAGGCTCCTTTCAGGTTCAACACAGCAACATCTTAGTTACGTAATCAAGATATAAACTCCAGTTCCTGAATATCTGATAATCGACAAAGCCGTAATGCTTCTCCCCTCTGCGGTTCAGCGGTTGATGATTAAAATTAACTACCTTTTAGATGCCAAATTCTTAAACATTTTCATCGATCGCCGGAATCATCCTCCCAATTGCAAACAAATTCGCCCGATTCTATCGTCCAGTCGATGCCAAAATACCCGGCAACGGTTATGCCATCCGTGCCTTTGCTGATGACCGTTTTGTCGAAAATGGTCACATCCGGATAGGCATAGCCCGGATACAGGTAGGGGCGATTGTCCGTCAATCGCATGCCCGCCAGACCCGAGCCGGCCACGGCACCGACGCTGGCGTTGTCGCTGCCCAAACGCGGACGAATGAACAGACAGGCATAGCCGTCACCGATCAGCCTGCGTTTGCCGAATGTCACACGGCCGTTGTTAACCTGCACGGGACTATCCTTCAACAAAATTCGCCAGGCGGAATTGCCGTCGGCATTGCCGTAAAGGATAACGTTGCGATCTTTTTCTTCAAGCGCGTTAAATTGATGATCAGCGATGATATCGACTGAGCCGTTGCCCTGATACCAGAAGGTTTCCGCATCGAAACGCGCCTTGTTGAACGCCATTCATTTTCATCCTTGCTTCTCCATACCTGATCACGGTACTATTTTTATATTGGATATGCGGGTTGAATAAGGTAATAAGGTTAGATGTTTTTATGATTTGACCCAGATTCGGTGTTAACCTGCGAATTGAACTGAAAATGTTCCACCCACAGGGTTACTTGATTAACCTGTAGGCACCGAATCGGTGTTTGATACTACTAGGGTTCAAAAACTTTAAAATAAGGTTTAGAATTGAGCGCAGTTATGTGCCGCTTCATTCAGCTATCACTGCTTATCGTTGCATGAATTTAGTAATTAATCACTTTACGGGCAGCCTCACACATGGAATGGTCTACATTTGCTTTTTTCACTGCATTGGAGGTAGAAAACTGAAAACACATAGCACGATTAATGAGTCACTTATATATACTCAAACGAGGACGGCCATTAAAAGCAGGTGCAAATTATTCTGGATGGTCTTCCCGCCATACCCTGCCATCCTGGTTGATATGCCAGGATCGGGAGCGATCGCTGCTTTCGAGCCGCGCCTCAAAAAGTAGCGGCGTGGTGAAAATCTTTGACGGCCAGGCAAAGCCCTCGACGACCTCTATTTCGACCGGCAGATCATTCAGTTGCTCACTATAACCTGCATGACTCCGATGATAGCTGCGCTGGCCGTAATAAATGCGACGCAATTGCCATTTTACCTCTTCATCCGGATCATAAGAAAATACTTCTGTTTGCGATGCGGTCGTTTTCTGTGAGAACTGCACATAGCCCCACATCTCCGGATAATGCATGTTGATCAATCCCTGCGGCGACCAGGCCCAGTTATCTTCCGGAAAGGATTTGCCTGTTTGTGGATTGATTATCTTGCGATAGCGGCCGTCCTTTTTTTCGATCTGCCACTGGACGCGCGAAAAATTGATCCGCCACTGATCGCCGGATTCGGGCGGCGTTGCTCTGTGGGCGCACTCTTTCAGGACCTTCCAGGGCAGGGCCATTTCGACGGTCCATCCCCGGTCTTTATCCGAGGGATCGTTCAGCGTGCCCTGGACAGCAACAGCCGTTTTCAGTCCCTGAATATCCCAACCATTGACCGCCGGCCCGCCATCGCGATAGGGTTTGATCAGCAGCAAATCCCAGACGGTATTTTTCGCATTTATTTCCAGTTCATAGTATTGATGCGTATCTCCGTCCGGGTCGATAAAAACTTCAAAATCATTATCATAAAAAATGACCGTGTCCCGCTGCATGAGGGTTGCCCAGACGTCGGGTTCCTGCAGCTCGGCGGCGATATAAAAATATTCCACATCCCAGAGCATTTTAGCGCGGGTTCGATAGCGGGGCAGAGGTTTGAGCTGACCTTCAATATCGATAAAATCATCCGTCCACGGGCATTGCTGCCAGCTCGTTTCATGCAGAGCGCCGTCAATGGCCGGCGGCTCGGTCGTGCGATAGCAGACATAGGTTTTCGGCGCAAACGGAATTTGCGGTTGCGGGAACAGGCTATCCCCTGCCAGAGAATCGGTTAAAATGGAATGGGCGAGCAAGAGGATAAAAGTAAACGCTGCAGGCATGTTTTAATCCTTC
>JAFGSU010000287.1 GCA_016934435.1 Candidatus Zhuqueibacterota bacterium
GGTGATTCGTACATGCGGCAGTTTTCTGGTGGTGATGAAAATGGCGCAGGGTTTGTCGCCGCAGGAGGCGTGCGAATTCGGCTGCAAGCGCATCATCGAGGTGAACGGGGGCACGGTCAATTTCAACGTGCGCTTCATCGCCGTCAATAAACAGGGTGAGGTGGGGTGCGCCCAATTGCGCGACAGTAAAGGCAGAACCATGGTATCGTACATCAACGCCAGTGGTTTCAAAGCCCTGAAGGGTGTGGGCGGTTTGGGGGGCAAAATATAAAAGACTATGCCATCTCATCGGCGGGGATCACGGAAGCCCTCGTATTCTATGCGCACTTTCACTGAGCGGTCCGTCATTTCCCCAAAAGCTGACAGCTTATGGGAAGGTAAAATAGCGAAAACAAATCGCGTTATTCAGCTCTCCATAAATTCACTGTTGAGTCTGAAAACAGGATGAATCCACCTCTCGTATTCAAGGTAGTACGCACAAAAAGCCGCCAGTGTGCGGCTTTTTTATCCTGCTTAATCACGAGTTGATCCGAAGGGTTTGGATTTTTTATTGATTATTTATATGAAATTGTGTATAATAAATATTAATATTTTTTTGCCGATTGGGTGATAACAGATCGCGATTTTGTGTATAAAACGTGTTTTACATTATAATATGGGGACACGTAGATTATTAATTTGGAATATCTTTTATGTGGGATGACTGGCTGCTGGTAAGCATCTGGGGCGGGATGGTCGCTCTGGATACTACGGCAGCAATGCAGATATTGATTTCGCATCCATTGGTTTCGTGCTCGGTCGTCGGATTGTTATTGGGTAATTTCCCATTGGGCTTTTTCATCGGTATTGTACTCGAACTGCTCTGGCTGAATGAATTGCCCATCGGCGCTGCGCCCTTTTCAGAAGGCAATATCGGCGCTACCGTAGCAGCGGCTGTCGCCGTTCTATTGGCTGAGCAAACCGGAAGAACGGCCACAGTCGTTTCGGTTTCATTGCTGGCCGGTGTGTTGGTGGCCTTGATCGGCGGTCGTATGGTGCTGCTGATGCGGCATATCAATACCTATGCATATGATACGCTTTTATCCAAATCCCGTTTGAGTGCCGGGCCGATCGTGCAAAGCCATTATTTTTGTGTTGCCTATATGTTTTTAGCGGGCATGATTCTGACCTTTGTTTCAACGGCGCTTTTTCATCTGGGATTGGGTTATCTGCTTCGCTTACTCCCGCCACAGGTGGATGTGTGGATGCAGCCGGTTATATATGCTTTTCTGGGAGTCGGCAGCGGCGTTTTGATTTACATCTTTTTCAGCCGTAAAAATTGGTGGATATTATGCCTTGGCGTGGCCGCTGGCATTGCTCTTTTCTTTATCTAAGCTCGCCGGCCATGGACGATGCTTGTCTCACCGGTTGGGTTTTTGCAGGTTAATATGTCGATTCTGCGGATGGCAAAGGCCCGGTCCGCCGGTCAACATCGAATCTGAAGCGCAAGCATTCTCCTGATGTTTGCACCCATGTTTGAGGCATGGCAGTCCATTATATAAAAAAAGAGGCCGGGTATCGGAACGATTCTGTATCCAAACAGGCGGATTCGTCCGCGCGTATCATCATGAAGAGACGGTTAAAACGTCAAGATCTGGACAGGATATTTTTGCGCTGTTTTCTGATTCAGGGTTCCTGGAATTATAAATCTATGGTCGGACTGGGATTTTGTTACTGCGCCATCCCGATTATGCGAGCCCTTTGCCAGACGCCGCAGGAGCGGCAGGAATTCTTACGGCGCCACCTGGATTTTTTTAACGCCCATCCCTATTTCGCCAGCTGGTGTCTGGGCGCTGTGGCAAAGTTGGAAGAAGAATCGATTTGTAAAAACTGGACCGATCAACGGCCGATTGTGCTTTTCAAAGAACGCTTAACCGGCCCGCTTGGCGCCATTGGTGATAAAATGTTCTGGAACGGAATCAAACCGGCCGCGGCGGCTCTGGCGGTCTGTACGGCCATGGTTGCCGGATGGATTGCCATTCCGGTTTTTTTGCTTGTTTATAATATTCCACATATCTATACACGTTTGAAAGGCATACGAGAGGGGTACCGGTCGGGATTTGATATTATTTCGGCTCTATCGATGCGAAAGTTTCAAAAAGTATTTGATGGTGTGGCCATTATCGGCGCGTTCATTACCGGCCTGACTCTGATAATAGCGGCGTCGTGGACGTGTAAAGCCGACAGGATGCTGTTGCCAATTTTTCTTTTTTCGGCAATCATGGCAGTGATTTTGCTCAAGTTTAAAAAATCGATACAATTCATCATTCTGTTCGTAACACTAATAGCTTTGAGTTATGGTTATATATTTTTATGAAATAAATCCTCTATGCCATTCCATGACTTTCAGGACGGCATCGGTCAGAGATTCCGGGATGAGGCCACTTTGCCAGGGTAGAGAGTAAAGAGCATGATCAAAAAGACCTACATAATCAAAAATAAATTGGGAATTCATGCGCGACCCGCGGGTCAACTGGTAAAACTCGCATCACGCTTCAAATCATCGATTTACATTTGCAAAAATGGTAATGAAGTAAATGCAAAGAGCATTATGGGGGTATTGATGCTCGAGGCCGGATTCGGCAGCGAGGTGACCGTACGCGTTGATGGGGAGGATGAGTTCACAGCGATCGATGCTATAACAGATTTAATAGACAACAGAAAGTTCGATGAAGAGTAAGAGGCAACCTGATTTTCTGATGCGCTATTTGGTTTGCCCCTATATAAAACCCGGATTCGGCGCTAATCCGCGAACTGAAAGATATGCCATTAATAGGGTTACCTAATTAACCTGTAGGCACCGAATCGGTGTACAAAAGTAGTATAGAACACCTTGCAGGAGTTTATGCCGAAACATGATGTAAATAAAAAAGAGATTCGTATGCGAGGGGTGCCGGTATCGGCCGGCGTCGCCATCGGCAAGGCCTTTGTGCTGGGCTGCAATCTGCTCAAAGTGGAATCCTGTGCGCTTCAGGAGCAGGAAGTGGAAAGAGAGATTACGCGTCTCCATGCCGCCATCGAAAAAGCCAAGCAGGAGCTGGCCCTGTTGCGCGATCAGACTGAAGAATTGCTGGGCGAAAGAGACGCCGCCATATTCGAAATTCATCAATTGATGCTGGAAGATACAGAGCTGGTCGGCGAAGTGGTGCGACGTATTCGCAGCGAAAAAAAGAATGCCGATAGGGTGTACCTGGATGTTGTCACCGAGTATGAGCAATCCCTCACAAAGTCTAAAAGCGAGCTGTTCCGCTCTCGTGTTACGGATTTGCACGATATTGCCCGGCGTGTCATTCGTCACATTCAGGGCGACACTGACAAGAAATCGGATCATCTGCCGGGGCCATCCGTCGTTATCGGCACCGACCTGACGCCGTCGGACACCATAAACCTCAAACAAACCGACGTGCTGGGATTTGCCACAGAATTGGGGAGCCGTACCTCTCATGCGGCCATCATGGCGCGTTCCCTCAAGGTGCCCTCGATTGTCGGCCTGGGGGATCTGTGCAGACTCATCTCCACCGGAGACCAGGTAATATTAGACGGAAACGCAGGCACCATTATTATTCATCCTGACGAGGCTACTGTCGCCGATTATCGCAAGCTGCTCAAAGCGTATCGGGCCTATGTACAAAAACTGGAAAAGTGTAAGAAATATCCGGCGCGAACCAGAGATGGAAAAAACATTGAATTAGCAGCCAATGTCGAATTTTCTGAAGAGGTAAAACCGGCCCTTCAGGATGGGGCCAACGGCATCGGCCTTTATCGTACAGAGTATTTATATTTAACCCGCTTGGAACTACCGAGTGAGGCGGAACAATTCACTGAATATAAGCGGATTGTCCGTTCGGTGGGCGGGCAACATCCGGTCATTATCCGCACGTTTGATCTGGGCGGCGACAAGGCGCAAAAGCATTTTCATA
The DNA here is from genome assembly GCA_016934435.1 of Candidatus Zhuqueibacterota bacterium. Lineage (GTDB taxonomy): Bacteria > Zhuqueibacterota > Zhuqueibacteria > Residuimicrobiales > Residuimicrobiaceae > JAFGSU01. The sequence goes on from JAFGSU010000287.1 coordinate 3,960, forward strand.
TTCACCAGGAAGCCAATCCTTTTCTCGGTTTTCGAGGCGTCCGGCTTTATTCTGGGAATGAAAGCATATTCACAACGCAATTGCGCGCCATCTTACGCACAAGCGTTTACGGCAAACTGCGCATACTGCTGCCGATGATCGCCTCTGTTTCGGAAATTCGCTATTGCAAGGAGATGATTGAAAAAACACGTGTGCAATTATCGGATGAAGGAGTGGAACTGGCGGATGAGATTCCGGTAGGCGCCATGATCGAAGTGCCGTCGGCCGCTATATCAGCCGATTTAATCGCACAGGAATGCGATTTTCTCAGCATCGGCACCAACGATCTCATTCAATATACACTGGCGGTCGATCGAGGCAATAAATATGTCGCCAATCTCTATCGCGCCTATAATCCCGCTGTATTACGACTCATCCGCGATAGTATTCGTCAGGGCCATGAGCAGGGCGTCTGGGTGGGCATGTGTGGTGAAATGGCGAGTGATCCATTGGCCACCATGGTACTCGTTGGGATGGGACTGGATGAATTGAGCGTCAGTCCGGTGTCATTGCTGGTGATCAAGGAAATAATTCGGCGCATCGAATATGCCGAATGCGAGAATCTAGCCGATCGGGTGCTGGGATATGCGACCGCCGATGAAGTGGAAAAGTATCTGTTAAGTGTATTCAAAAATAAATTCAAAGATTTAATTTTTTCAGAACTCCATAATCAATATAACATTTGAGAAAAAAGAAATTCTGCACAGAGAATTACATGTTGGTACATTTATTTTTTACGTTATTGTTTTAATTCAAACCATTGAAGGAGAAAATTAGATGTCGGAAATGCTATTCACTTCAGAATCCGTTACAGAAGGTCATCCCGATAAGATTGCCGATCAAATATCTGATGCCGTTTTGGATGCCGTCTTTACCGACGATCCAAATGGGCGTGTAGCATGTGAAACATATGTGACAACGGGCTTGTGTTTGGTCGGAGGCGAAATTACCACGGAAACGTATGTAGACATTCCAACGATTGCGCGCGAAACCATCAAACAAATTGGTTACACCAATGCCGAATTTGGATACGATTATAAAACATGTGCCGTCATCACCACCATCGACCAGCAGTCTCCCGATATCGCCATGGGCGTAGATCGCGAGGGGGCCGGCGATCAGGGAATGATGTTCGGCTATGCTGTGGACGAAACAGCGGAGCTAATGCCCCTGCCGATCATCCTTGCCCATCGTTTAACGCGCAGGCTGGCGGAGGTTCGCAAACAGGGTGTGATCCCCTATTTGCGTCCGGACGGCAAATCGCAAGTTACCGTTCGATATGTTGACGATAAACCGGTTTGTGTGGAAACGGTTGTCATCGCCTGCCAGCACGATCCGGATGTCAGCAATACGCAAATACGCGACGATGTTATTCACAAAGTCATTGAGCCTGTGATACCTCAAGAAATGAAACCCGATCATGATATTATTTACCATGTTAATCCGACCGGCCGATTTGTCATTGGTGGACCGCAGGGGGATACCGGTCTGACCGGAAGGAAAATTATTGTCGATACCTATGGCGGATATGCGCGCCATGGCGGCGGCGCTTTTTCAGGCAAAGACCCGACCAAAGTGGATCGTTCCGCTTCTTATGCGGCGCGATATATTGCAAAAAATATAGTCGCCGCCGGACTGGCGAACCGGTGTGAAATACAGCTCGCCTATGCCATTGGCGTGGCTGAACCTGTGTCCATAGCCGTTCATACGTTCGCAGGCGGTCGGTTGCCCGACGAAGAGCTGGTGCGGCTGGTGCGAAAATATTTTGATTTGCGGCCCAGAGGAATCATCGAGATGCTCGAATTACGCAAACCCATCTACAAAGCGACGGCCAGCTATGGGCATTTTGGCCGCGATGATCAGGATTTCCCCTGGGAGCGGACGGATAAGACCGCTGATTTGCTGCGTGGGTAACGGATTATTTATTTGAGTTTGGAGGAATTGTGCAACATCATATCAAAGATATCAACCTGGCCGATCAAGGCAAGAAACGCATCGAGTGGGCTGAACGGGATATGCCTGTCCTGGGATTGGTCAAAGAACGATTTTTACAGGAAAAGCCGCTAACGGACAAAAAAATGTCGGCCTGTCTTCATATCACTGCCGAGACGGCCAACCTGGCCCGCACCCTGCAGGCCGGCGGAGCGGATTTGGTTCTATGCGCTTCCAATCCTTTATCAACCCAGGACGATGTGGCGGCGTCGCTGGTGAAAGATTTCAATATACCGGTGTTTGCCATCAAAGGAGAAAATGAAAAGGTCTATTATGATCACATCCGAGCGGCGATCGAACACCAGCCGGTGATCACCATGGACGATGGCGCCGATCTGGTTTCCAATATTCATTTCGATTATGCGCATATGGCCAAAGATATCCTCGGCAGCATGGAAGAGACCACCACCGGGGTCATCCGTTTGCGCGCCATGGCGAAAGACGGCGCTCTTAAATTCCCGGTTATCGCCGTTAACGATGCTGTGACCAAAAATCTGTTCGATAATCGCTATGGAACCGGACAGTCGACAGTGGACGGCATTATTCGCGCTACCGATATCCTGCTGGCAGGCAAGACGGTGGTAGTCTCCGGTTATGGGTGGTGCGGCAAGGGGTTCGCCATGCGCTGCAAGGGAATGGGCGCCAATATTATTATCACCGAAGTGGATCCCATCCGCGCATTGGAAGCAGCCATGGACGGTTATCGCGTCATGCCCATGGCCGAGGCGGCTAAAATCGGCGATTTGTTTTGCACCCTGACCGGCGATATTCATGTGTTGCGGCCGGAGCATTTTGCCGTTATGAAAGACGGCGCCATCCTGGCCAATTCAGGCCATTTCAATGTCGAAATCGACATACCCGGTCTCCAGAAAATAGCCACATCGGTCAGTGAAGGCGTGCGTAACTTTGTCGATGAATATACCATGCCGAACGGAAACCGCATTCGCCTGCTGGCCGACGGCCGCCTGATTAATCTGGCAGCGGCGGAAGGTCATCCGGCATCGGTGATGGATATGAGTTTTGCCACTCAGGCGCTTGCTACGGAATGGGTCGCCCAGAATGGCGGCAAACTCAAAGTTGGGGTGCACGACGTCCCAAAGGAGATTGAGGATTGGGTCGCCCAGTTAAAGCTGAAAAGCATGAACATCGACATCGACGAGCTAACAGAAGAACAGAAGAAATATTTAGCATCATGGGAAATGGGAACATGATAAATTTACGCCATAAAAAAAGGTTAGGGGGGTATATCGGTCTTTTTGCCTTAACATGCGGCATGCTATTATGTTACAGCTGCAAAAAGGAGGAAAAGGGCGGAGAGATAAAACCTCCTCCCGCCAGCATTCCGGAATCGGAATTGCAGTTGTCCCGTATTGCCGGAGATTTGCTCAGTTTGCAGGAACAAATCCGCCAAAATCCGCAGGATTTGGAATTACGATTGCAGCTGCTAACTCTGGCAGTCAATCAGGAACAAAAAAGCGTGCGCGCAGTGGGGATCGGTAAAATTCCTTCAGAATCGCAGAATCTTACCGTCGCTTCCCAGGGCGCCGAACGGGCGGCTTTTATAGACGGATGTCGCTGGATCGCCTACCTGCTGGCCTGGAATAAAGATCATCGTACCCCGGATTTTGGTCACATTCGGGGCGAAGTGCCGCCGGCAAAGACGCTCTATAAGCATACGGCTCCCGACCAGGTCGTCGTTATGGTCGAAGCTAATTTGGAATAATGGCATCCCGTCAAAAAATAAACCAGACGCGGAGGCGTTTAAAAACGGTCTATAAATGTGCCGTCTTGGGCTGTTTTTTGAGTACGTTTATCTCCGCCACACCGATCCAGGGCGCCGGTCCTACAACGGGCGCCAGTATGGCTGTTGCAGGCGCCTATCGGTGTTTTGCCGCCGGGGCCGAAGCCCCGTTTTTCAACCCCGCCAATTTAGCCCTTCATGATGCCCATCGATGGGGCATTCATTTCCTCGGTATCGGCGCTTCAGTGGATAATAGTGCATTTTCAATTGCATCCTATTCGCAATATAATGGACGGTATTGGGATGAAGCCGATAAAGCGGCGCTGCTCAATAGGATCCCTGCAGAAGGCCTCATTTTAAATGGTCACTCGGCCATGCAGCCCCTGAGCGTCCGTTATGGGCCGGTTGCGTTTTCCACCGGTTTTGTCGCAGCGGCGCGGGGATCCATAGCCAAAGATATCTTTACTCTGTTGTTGCAGGGCAACGAACTCGGATACGAGTATAAGTTCAGGCCGGCCACAGCCGAGGCGATCGTTATGACGAGTTATACTTTCAGCTATGCCACATCCTTTTTAGCGGAAAAATCCTATTTGCAACGGCTCGCCGTAGGGATCAATGTAAAATATCTTTACGGCCATTTCTACGGTCGGACCAACCATATGCAAGCGCGCGCTTGTACCGAATTCACTGCGCTACGGGCCGACGGCGTCGCTCAGATGCGCGCAGCGAGAGGCGGCAACGGATTTTCTTTTGATCTTGGATTAACCGGTGAATTATCCGATTCCTGGCGCACCACGCTGACTCTTGAAAATATCGGCGCCCAGATCAGGTGGCATAAGCAGACCGAGGGGCTGCGCGCCGATTTTGTACTGGATGATACCAACGTCGATGAAATTATTCAAGCGGACAAAGAGTGGGAAGATGTGGTTACGCACCGCGATACGACATACGCTATCGCTGCTTTTACGACTCATCTGCCGATGGTGGTGAATTTGGGCGCCATGTATCACAAGCGTCGGTGGGCCATCGCGGCCGAATATTCTGTCGGCGTGCGATCGAGCGCTATGAGCAGCACGCGCGGCAGATTGGCTCTGGGAGGGGAATACCGGCCATGGACCTTTTTGCCTTTGCGTTTGGGATTATCCGTTGGCGGCGAGAGCAAATTCCTGTTTGCTTACGGGCTGGGATTGCGCATCAAGGCGTTTAGCTGGCATCTCGGCGCGCAACATGTCGGCGGCGTTATACCGTCACAATCACGCGGGCTGGGCTTTGCTTCGAATTTTTCACTAAATTTTTAATCAGGCAATCGTAAAACATTCGCACATCCTTTCGACTCATCCTGAAAACAGCGCCCCCATACCGGCATCTATCCGGGCAACATCCGCCATCGGGGAAGCGGATAAGATATTCCAAGCTTGATTTATTTTGCCAGATACCCGTAGCGGTTGATGAATTCCTCTTCAGTCATTCTGGACATCTGTGATATTTTTTTAAGGAATTCCTTGTCCAGCAAATCGCGATTTTCCAGACGAACCATATAGGTGCGGGCCACCACGTAAGAGTCGCTTTTGGTGTCAACATAGCGGATCGAGGTTTTCATGGTTTTTTGATCGATCATTTTTTCGAACGGCAAAGGGTGCAGCTTGCCGTTATCGACGCAGATCATGGCATTGCGGCGGAACCGGGTGCCGTTGCCCAGCAAATACCGTACGGCCTGATATCCCAGATCCCGGGTATATTCCTGGTCAAAGGGTATGGGATCGGCGCAGCGCAGGACGTAGCCGATATTGATTTCGACCATGTTCATTTTTTCGCCGCGCGCCGAAAACCGGCTTTCAATTTTCAATTTGATGATCTTGCCTAATTCAATTTCCGACAGCAGGATATTGCCAAAGGCATCGTAATCAACGATGACGCCTGGAATCTGCTTCAGTTCTTCGGGACTTAATCTTTCGGCCACCCCTTCAGCGATCACCAGTACGCCGTGGTTGTGTCCCATGGCGCGACGTTTCAATACGGAGGTTTCAACAATGTCGCAGACTTGATCCAGAGAGATGTAGCCTTCCTCACCGAATTCTTCGGCGATAATAGCCAGGGTGGCGCCGGCTGATTTGGCGATACCCAGAGCCAGGTGGCCGGCATGACGTCCCATGGCTACGGCAATATACCAGCGATCCATCGTCCGGGCATCTTCCATGAGATTTTTAACCAGGGTCGCGCCAACATCTCGAGCTGTTTGATAGCCGAAAGTGGGCAGATTGTGCGGAAGCGGCAGATCGTTATCAATGGTTTTGGGCACATGGGCAAACTTTATATCGCCCTTGGCCAGGCGGGCGATTTCCATGGCGCCGTATGCGGTATCGTCGCCGCCAATCGTTACCATATATCGAATGTTTAACTTTCGTAATAGTTTCACCGAGTTTTCAACGCCGTTGGGCACTTTGGCGGGATTGGTGCGCGAAGTGCGCAGGATCGAACCGCCGTCATAATGAATGCGCGATACATCCGAGATGCGCAACTCCCGTATATGAGCCATGAAGCTTTCTTCTTCGCCTTTAACCAGCCATTTATATCCGTCCAGCAGCCCGTAAACCGTCATCTGGTTTCTTCTCGCCTCGATGGTGACGGCGGCAATGACACCATTAAGCCCCGGGGCCGGTCCGCCGCCGACCAGGATTCCGATATTTCCTTTTATTTTTGAACGCGCCATATACGACGTACTCCTGAAAATAATAAAATAGCCATGATTACAAAGTTGCCGTTTTTTCTCCGGTGTTATACGATCCCAGAATTCTTAAGAAACTGGTCATTTCCTGCAAATGACGAATGGCATTCTGGCAGATGGCATCCTCCATATGCCCGGAGAAATCAAGATAAAAAAAATATTGCCAGGGTTTGCCGCGCAAGGGTCGTGACTCGATTTTGCATAAATCGATGTCGCGCAAGGCGAACGCACTCAGGCTTTTATACAGGGCTCCGGGCATGTTCTTCATGGCAAAAACGATGGAGGTTTTGCATTTTTTGCCCGGTTTAGCCGGCCGAGCCGAGATCAGCAAAAAGCGCGTGATATTTTCTTTTATATCCTGTATTTCGCTTTTTAAGATGTGCATTCCATAATCTTCGGCGGCCGAGTGACTGGCAATGGCCGCTGCATGCAATGATTTTTCATCCCGGATCTTTTTTACACTCCCGGCGGTATCATAATTGGGCACGGCCTGCACAGTCGACAGGGTGGCAAGAAAAACGCGGCATTGCTCCAGCGCCTGCGGGTGTGAGTATATGAGTTCGATATCCTCAAGGGTAACACCCGGATTGGCAATGAGATGATGGTCGATACGCAGATACACCTCGCCAACGATGGTCAGTTCATGCTGGAGCAGCAGGTCATAATTCTTATGGATACTTCCGGTGGATGAATTTTCGATCGGAATGATGCCATACTGAACCGTTTGATCCTGCACCAGTGAAAATACCTGTTCAAATTTTTGGCAGGGATGTCCTTTCACCCGCGCCCTGAAGAACTTGAACGCAGCCAGTTCGCTAAAGGCATAATGATCACCCTGAAAAGCAACGGTAATCGGTTTATGTGGTTTTCGTTTTTCCAATTCAGTCAAGAATATTACACACCTTTGATGGGCCACTCGCCGCTGTCGTCAGCCGAAATTCCGGCTCCTGTTTCACGTTGTTATCTAAAAACGGAATTAGCTCTGTCGAACTCGATTCCGTTTCTATTCATATACGGGGAGATGATACAAGAGATTTTGTGCATTAAAAGGAAATATAGTCTTTAAGATATATTAATTTCATGAAAAAATCAAGTTGTTTTAGTATCCAGCTTATGTTCATTGCTATTCAACCGGACGGTTTCGCGCAAATGGCGGCTCGACCGGACGATGGAATCCTGAACAGGAAAAAAAGTCATTATTTACATGGCGATTTGCCCCTGCAATGGCACGTGGACGCCGACGGCCGTTTCGATAAAATGCCGTGCAGGCAGATGCCGGGCACGCTGTATGACGGCCTCTTTATTTTTTATTGCATTTTTGCTAATAAAATATTATTTTACTTTCTTATAAATTTATTTTTTGAAGAGATATAAAGTATAAAACAATCCACCGATTCGGTGTCCACAAGTTAATTAAGTAACCCTGCGGGTGGCACATTTTCAGTTCATTTCGCGGATTAACACCGAATCTGGGAATCCCACCGATTCGGTGCCCACAGGTTACTTTTTTGATCTTGTGGGTGGCAAAATATCAGTTCGGTTCGACAGGCAACACCGAATCCGGGAATCCATTTAATTTTTTTAATCGTTGAACAGCAGGGTACAGGCACTGCGCTCAGGGTAAACACCTTAATCTGCAACCACCGAGGCGATGCCTCATGACTTTATAGCAGCTGTACTGGTATTCAATGAATAAGAGAAGCAAAATATCCATTTTATTTCTTTTAGCTTTGGTCGTTCTAATCCGAGCCAATCATGCCGGGGAGGGCGTCGATCCGCAATCCAACTATAAAAGCGAATTGCAGGATATTCGCAGCGACATACAGAAATACGAAAAGGCGATTACGCAGCACAAGCGGGATGAAGCAAGCACCCTTGGCCTGTTGGCGCGTCTGGATCGAGAAATAGATGTGACCACTACCTATCTTCGTTCGCTCAACCACGACATGGCACAGCTGGAGCGTCAGATCAGGGCGCGTGATTTAACCATCAAGCAGTTGGAAGGGGAGCGGGCAAAACTAATCGAATTGATCAGGAAAAGACTGGTGAGTTATTACAAGTATCAGCGCATGCAGGATATTAATTTGTTGTTGAGCGTCGATTCCTGGCACAAGGCGAGGGTGTGGATCAAGTATCAAAAACTGATCGCCGAAAACGACCAGAGAAATATAGGGGCCTTATTGCAGCGACAGCAGACGCTGCAGCGGCAGCAGGCGCTTTTGCGGCAAGAAAAAATTGAAAAAGAGAATAAATTGCATGAGCGGCAGCGCGAGGAGAAGCAGTTGCGCGAAAGCCGCGCAAAACGGAGTACTTATCTGAGAGAAATTCGCAAGGATCAGACCCTTTTACAAAGGCGACTTGTAGAATCCAAACAATCGGAGCGAACCATACTGGAACTTATTGCCCGTGCCGAGCAAGCGCGACTGACCCGGAGTGCGCGCAAGCAAGGCCGCGACCGCGCAGCTCAAGCCGGTGGTTCTGGCCGACGTTTTGCCGTATTAAAAGGCAGGCTACAATGGCCGACCAGTGGCACGGTTGTCAGTCATTTCGGCCGCCAGCGCCATCCGGTGCTCAATACCATCACCGAAAACCTCGGGATCGAGATACAGGCCAAACGCGGCACATCGGTTTTAACCGTCGAAGATGGTCGCGTGCAGACGATCACCTGGCAGCGCGGCAGCGGCAATATTATAATCATCAGTCATGATGACGGTTACTATACGGTTTATGCGCATCTGGAGGAGATTAATGTGGAAGAAAATCAGCTGGTCAAACGCGGGCAGACGATCGGGACGGTGGGTGAATCGGGCAGCATCCATGGGCCGATGTTGCATTTTCAGATATGGAAAAATACTACCAATCTCGATCCGGAAGAATGGTTGAGCTGATATGAGTTTTGCGCAGATAATCGGTCAGTCCCGTGTTAAAGAAATCATTCAGCGCGCCCTGCGCAATCAACGTGTTCCGCATGCCTATCTTTTCAACGGCCCGGATGGTGTGGGAAAGGAAGCGTGTGCCATTGAATTTGTCAAGGCCATTTTTTGTGCTTCGGATGAGGATCGACCCTGTGATGGGTGCTCCGGCTGTCAGAGAGTCGCGCAATTCAACCATCCCGATTTTTTCTTTATTTTTCCGCTTCCCAAGCGCGCCACGCCGCAGGAAGAACGGGAGGTTTTGGATGGCACAGCTAAAAATCCTTATGATCGGCCAAGACCCTGGGCTTCACCATCCATCGGCATCGATCGTATACGCGAACTTCGGCGCGCCAGTAACCTCAGACCGCTTGAAGGGCACCGGGTGGTCGTAATTGCCGAAGCGGATAGAATGACTCCGGAGGCGGCTAATGCCCTGTTGAAAATTCTGGAAGAACCGCCGGAAGCGATGCATCTGGTTTTGACCACGGCACAGATGAATGCACTGCTGCCGACCATTGTCTCCCGCTGTCAGGATGTTCGATTTGGCCTGCTCACGGACGACGAGATTGCCGCTACGTTGCAACAGAGACAGTGCCTGCGGCCGGATGAGGCACGATTGATTGCCAGCATCGCGCAGGGCAGTTATCGCCGCGCCCTGGCCTGGCTGCAGCAGTCGTTGCATGAACGACGCGAACAATCGGTGGAATTTTTGCGCCATTGTATGAAGGACGAAATTTTTTACGCCGATTGGGTCGAAAATCTGATGCAAAAATTCGATAAAACAGAAATTCGCGACCTGCTCAGCCTGATAGCCATCTGGTTTCGCGACGCCATGGCTTTACGGATCGTGCAGGAAGGTCAATCCGACCAGCCTCCCGTGCTGGTGAATATCGACAAGGCCGACACATTGCAAAAATTCATTGCAGCCTTTGATGAAATCCATTTCCACCAGGCCATCGGCCTGTTAGAAAACGCCATCCAGATGATGGACCGCAATATTCAATTGAACTTGATCTTGATCGTATTAATGTCGCGTCTAAGAGGATGTCTGGTTAAAAAAAGGTAATATCATGATGATAGAAATTGTTTTCAAGGGGGAAAGAAAAGAGATATATAATAATCCGCAGCAATTTCCCTTTAAAATTGGTGACTATGCCATTGTTGAGGCGGAAAAGGGTGAAGATTTGGGCGTGGTGAACCAGCTTGGCTCCTTCCTGGAACGCAAGAAAGGGGATGCTGTCATACGCAATATCATTCGCAAACCGACGCCTAACGATCTGAGCGTCTACCGGCAGAATCGTGTTAAAGAGCAGGAAGCGTTCAAACTCGGGCGGGACAAAATAGAAGATTTCGGCCTGGAAATGAAACTGGTGGATGTGGAATATCAATTCGACGGCAACAAGGTTACTTTTTATTTCACCGCCGAAAAGCGGGTGGATTTCCGCGAGCTGGTTAAATATCTGGCAAACATCTTCAAAGTACGGATCGAGTTGCGCCAGATAGGGGTTCGCGACGAAGCCAAACGGGTGGGCGGATACGGCACTTGCGGCCGAAAACTATGCTGCACGACGTTCCTCAAAGAATTTGAGCCCATTACCACGCAATGTGCCAAGGAGCAAAACCTGCCGTTGAATCCGCAAAAGTTATCGGGTTTATGCGGCCGTCTGCTCTGTTGCCTGATGTATGAACGAGATTTTTACCGGCGGCAGATGGAGCGGTTGCCGAAAACACAAACAAAATACAAAACACCTCAGGGCGAAGCGACCGTCGTACATGTGGATGTATTCAACGAGACGGTCACGTTGGCCTTTTCTGCGGATAAGCAGGAGGTCTTTGAGGCATCCCAGATCGAGCAATTCGAACTCATTTCACAACCCGCGGCGGAAAGCGAGAGATGACGCCGGATCGTCCTGTTATGTTAGAATAATGAACAGATTGCCCGGCGTTATTCCGGCGCCAATGTCCTGTTGGTCCTTTCTGCGGTTGTGGACATGCATAGCAAGAAAAGAGAAAATAAATGAAGAGTGCAGATCAAAAATCCTATCAACGGTTGTTGGTCACCAGCGCTTTGCCTTATGCCAACGGTCCGATTCATCTTGGTCACCTGGCCGGCGCCTATTTGCCGGCGGATGTATATGTGCGGTATCAGCGCGCCAGGAAACGCGATGTCATTTTTATCTGTGGAACCGATGAGCACGGCGTCCCCATTTCCATCATTGCCGAGAAGGCGGGCATTACGCCGCAGCAACTCGTCGATCGTTTTTGGGCGGATCATTTTGATACATTCAGCCGTTTCGGCATAAGCTTTGATAATTTTTCCCGCACATCCGCCGCCATCCATCATCAGACCGCCAAAGAATTTTTCAAAGTGATCTATGATAAAAACTACCTGGTCGAGCGCACCATTCAACAATTTTATTGCACTTCCTGCAATCGCTTTTTAGCCGATCGTTTCGTCGAAGGCACCTGCCCCCATTGCAAACAGGCGGGTGCGCGAGGCGATCAATGCGAAACCTGCGGCAGTTCCCTGGAACAGACGGAGTTGATCGATCCCTATTGCAAGGTGTGCGGTCGGACGCCGGTACTGCGTGAGACCAGGCATCTTTTTATCAAGCTCAATGAATTCCAGCAAAAGCTGGAAACCTGGCTGAAGGGCAAGAAGCATTGGAAAAAAAATGTGTTAAAATATTGCCGGGGCTGGTTTAAAAAGGGCCTCGGGGAACGTGCCGTGACCCGCGATTTGAGCTGGGGCATCCCGGTTCCGGTGGAAGGTTATGAAGACAAGGTCATTTATGTCTGGTTCGAGGCGCCCATCGGTTATATTTCCGCCACCAAAGAATGGGCTGATAAAATCGGCCAACCCGACCGCTGGCAGGATTACTGGTGCCGGGACGACACCCAGCTGGTGCATTTTATCGGCAAGGACAATATCGTCTTTCACGCGGTCATCTGGCCGGCCATGCTCATGGGACATGGGCAATTCGTTCTGCCGGCGGAAATTCCGGCCAACGAATTCCTCAACATTCACGGCGAAAAGCTGAGTACCAGCCGCAACTATGCCGTCTGGCTGGGGGAGTATCTGGAGCAATTTCCGCCCGATCCGCTGCGTTATTATCTATCTGTGAATGCGCCGGAAACAAAAGATGCGGATTTCACCTGGGAAGAATTCCAGCAGCGCAACAACAGCGAACTGGCGGATATTCTGGGCAATTTTGTCAACCGGACGTTGACCTTCGCCCGCAAACAGTATGCAGGCCGGGTGCCGCCATGCCATGACCTGGACGCCCTGGATGAGTCCATGCTCGCCGACCTGAAGCAGGCGCCGGAAAAAATCGGGCAACTGTTCGAACAGTTTGAACTGCGCAAAGCCGCTTATGCCCTGATCGATGTGGCGCGCACGGCCAACAAATACTTTAACGATCAGGAGCCGTGGCGCAGCGTGCGGGAGAATCCGCAAAAAGGACAAACAACCATCCATATCTGCATCCAGGTGGTGAAAACACTAACTGTTTTAATGGCGCCTATTTTGCCGTTTTCAGCGGAAAAGGTGTGGAAGATGCTCGGACTTGCTGATGACGTACATGAACAGCCGTGGGACGGCTGCGGAGAAAGGCCTTTATCAGCCGGGCACGAGTTAGGGTTGGAAGAGATTCTGTTCAAGAAAATCGAAGATAAACAGGTGCAGCCCGAGATTGATCGACTGCGTAGCATTTTAGCTGAAGACAAAGGACAAACCATGTCATCCGGAGAGAATCAGAAGAGAAAACAAGCCCCTGGCATAGTTTATGATGATTTTGCCAGAGTGGAACTGCGAGTAGCGCGTGTCGTGAGCGCGGCCAGGGTGGAAAAAACCGACAAACTCATGCAACTCAAAATCGATCTGGGCGGCGAAGAACGACAGATCGTTGCCGGTATTGCTCAGCACTACCAACCTGACGAACTGATCGGCAGGCAGATCGTCGTCGTAGCCAATCTGCAACCCGCCATTGTTCGCGGTATCGAGTCCAAAGGCATGCTCCTGGCGGCGGAAGATGCGGACGGCAAGCTCGCCCTCCTCACACTCGATCGCCCGGCTGCGGACGGCGCCAAGATCAAATGAATCCCTATCTCATCGACAGCCACGCCCATCTGGACTTTGACGCTTTTGACGCCGACCGCGATGAGGTTGTCTATCGGGCCAATGAAGCGGATGTTCGCGCCATCATCACCATCGGCATCGATCTCAAAAGCAGCCGCAGCGCCGTTCAGCTGTCGGAGAAATATTCCAGCGTCTATGCGACGGTGGGCATCCATCCCCATGATGTGGCGGAAGCGGGGGAGAACGACCTGGCGGAGCTCGAAGAACTGCTGCAGCATCCAAAGGTTGTAGCCATCGGCGAAGTCGGATTGGACTTTTATCGCAATCTGTCGCCGCCGGACTTGCAGCGTCGCTATTTTCGCGCGTTTCTGAACCTGTCGATGCGGTCCGGCAAGCCGTTGATCATTCATACCCGCGAGGCGGATGAGGCCATATTGTCCATTCTAAGCGAAAAAGGCCGATCCGGCTGGAGTGGCGTGTTTCACTGTTTCTCCGGCGACACCGCCATGGCTGCCAGGGCGCTGGCCATGGGTTTTCATATTTCTTTTACCGGTGTGCTTACCTTCAAGAATTCTAGGGCCGTTGACGTTATGCGCAGTATCCCCATGGATCGCCTGTTATTGGAGACCGACTGCCCCTTCATGGCGCCGGAACCCCATCGCGGCAAACGCAATGAACCGGCTTTTGTCCATTTTATCGCACAAAAAATGGCAAGCGTTAGAGGGTTATCGTTCGCCGAGGTTGCTCGCGCTACCAGCGATAATGCCGAGCGGCTATTTCAGATTCGCTGTCGATGATTTGTCCCGGTTATCTGTCGCGGCAAAATGACCGGAAGTAGTATTTGCTATACATACTTTCCTTTCTAATTTTCAAATGCGATGTTCTCCCCGAATTAAGAACAGGAGCTATTTTTCACCTTATTTGCTATCAGTAAACCTTAGTAGCTAAACGGTACGCATGATAATCACCTTATTCATCCATTATGGCTGGTGAAAATATTGGATTCCAAAATTCCCAAAAGTCTCAATTTTCGCCCAAAAAAACGCTTTGGCCAGAATTTTCTCATCGATGAAAATGTGCTGGGTTCCATCGTAGCAGCGCTCGATCTGCAAACAACCGATATAGTGATGGAAATCGGCCCGGGTACCGGCGCTTTGAGCAAATATATTCAGCCGGTCGTTTCGCGCCTCATCGCCGTCGAAATCGACCATCAACTGGCAGCGCAGTTGCGCCGGCAATTCGGCCGGTGCGAAAATTATCATCTGCTCGAGGAGGACTTTTTAGACGTCGATTTAGCGCATTATGCCGGCGAAAAAGATCGTCTTCGCATCGTCGGCAATATCCCGTACAACATCACCAGCGACATCATTTTTCACGTTTTCGAGCAACGCCGGTTCGTGCGCGATATGACGCTGCTGGTGCAACGGGAAGTGGCCGAACGATTGGTGGCCGAACCCCGCAGCAAGGCCTATGGCATTCTGTCCGTTTTCAGCCAGACCTTTGCCGATGTGCGCATGTTGCTGCGTGTACCGGCGACGGTCTTTTCGCCGCGGCCGAAAGTGGATTCGGCGCTGGTTCAATGGCGCTTTACCGACCAGCGGTCGCGGAACATACCCGATGAAGCGCTATTTCGAAGAGTGGTGCGCATTGCTTTTGGTCAGCGCCGTAAAATGTTGCGCAAGTCCCTGCGCGAAGCATTTGCCATCGACCGCCTGGTCGATTGGGATTTAACCCGCCGCCCTGAGGAGCTGAATGTATCGGAATGGATTAAAATCTCCATTGACCTGTTGCAGCCTTGAATCATCACTTGCATTTTAAGCAAAAATCACCTAAATTTAAAATTAAATTCTGAAAATGAATCATGCCTTTGTGTAAAACCGAAGCCATTATCCTGCGCAGCCGCAAGCAGGGTGAGACGAGCAAACTCCTCTCCGTTTACACGCCCGATTTTGGCCGTTTGAGCATCATGGCCAAGGGCGCGCGCGGTATTAAATCGCATTATGGCGGTGTGCTGGAACCTTTGAACCATATCGCCATGGTCATTTACAAGAAAGAGGGGCGGGAGATTCAATATCTCAGCCAGGCCGATCTATTCCACGGTTTCCCCGATATTCATTCTCAATTGGGGAAAATGGCTCTGGTTGCTATTGCCTGCGAGATTGTAGAAAGACACGAGATAACCGGTCACAGCAATCCGGCGTTGTTCCGGTTATTGCTGCGCTTTTTGCTGGTCACCGAAGCATCTTCGCAGGGATTGCGCAACATCCTGCGCGCTTTTCAGCTACAATATATCGAACTGGCCGGCTTTAAGCCGGAATTCCGGCGCTGCCAGCAGTGTGGTCAGGATAAAAGCGATGAAGATGTTCATTTTGATTTCAGCAACGGCGGTTACCGCTGCCATTCATGTTTGGGCGGGAACAGCATTGCCGCCAATCTCTCTTCTGCGGCATTGAAATATTTGATGTTCCTCAGCCAGGCGCCCCTCGAGAAATCGGCTGCGCATAGCCCGCGAGCTGCGCTTGGACGCGAGCTGGACTGGTTCATACTGAATTATTTACGCTATCATATTGAAAATTTGAATGAATTACATACGCTTGCATATTTGCAGCAGCTGCAGGAAAATCTGCAGAAATTAAACTAAAGCACAGGAAAGGACATGAACGCGCAGAACAACAACCGGATGGAAAAGATCATATCTTTATGCCGCCGCAGGGGGTTTATTTTTCAATCGAGTGAAATATACGGTGGTTTGAACGCCTGTTATGACTATGGCCCGCTGGGTTCGGAGTTAAAACGCAATATCAAGGATTTTTGGTGGCGCTGGATGGTACGGCGTCGCAGCGATATCGTCGGACTGGACGCCGCCATTTTGATGGCGCCGCGCGTCTGGGAGGCTTCCGGCCATGTGGCCGGCTTTACCGATCCGCTGGTGGATTGCAAAGTATGCAAGCATCGGTTTCGCGCCGATATGATCACCGAGCCGGGCAAATGCCCCGATTGCGGCGGCGCCCTCACCGATGTCCGGCAGTTCAACCTCATGTTCAAAACTTTTATGGGACCGGTCGAGGACAGCGCCAGCGTCGTCTATCTGCGGCCAGAGACCGCCCAGGGCATTTATGTGAATTATCAAAATGTTCTCGACTCCACCCGGTTGAAAATCCCCTTCGGCATCGGCCAGATCGGCAAGGCGTTCCGCAACGAAATCACCACCGAGAATTTTATCTTTCGCACCCGAGAATTCGAACAGATGGAAATGCAATATTTTGTCAAACCGGGATCGGATATGCAATGGTTCGACTATTGGAAAAATGACCGCCAGGATTATTACCAGGCCCTGGGCATCCGACCGGCTAAGCTTCGCTTTCATGAACATGACAAAAAGGAACTGGCCCATTATGCCGCCGCAGCCTTCGACATCGAGTATGAATTCCCCTTTGGCTGGAAAGAGTTAGAAGGCATCCATAACCGAACCGATTTTGATCTGAAACGGCATCAGGAATATTCCGGCAGGGACCTGAGCTATTTCGATGAGGAGAGCCGCGAACGCTATGTGCCCTATATTGTCGAGGCGTCGGCGGGGGTGGATCGCACGCTGCTCTGTATTCTCGCGGATGCGTATGAAGAGCAGCAATTGGAAAAAGATACCCGCACGGTTTTGCATTTTCATCCCACCATTGCGCCGTATAAAGTCGGCATCTTCCCGCTGGTGAAAAAAGACGGCATGCCGGAAAAAGCCCGAATGATCGAAGCGTCGTTGCGATCCCATTTCAACGTCTTTTACGACGAGAGCGGCGCCGTAGGACGACGATATCGCCGTCAGGATGAAATAGGAACGCCCTATTGCATCACCGTCGATACCGAGACGCTGCAAAATGATACCGTGACCGTGCGCGACCGCGATTCCATGGCGCAGGAGCGAATCAAGATCGATGCGCTACTCAATTACCTGTATGATAAAATCAACATCTGAGGGCCGTAGAACAGGCTGATCAGGATTCAAGCAAGTCGGTTATCTCCCGGGTCAATCGAGATACGTTACATCCGCCGGTTGCCACAGAATAAAGCTCTGAGGATGGTCATGCTGGAGTCTTCCTCCTTTGGTATTCTGTCGATTTTACCGCCGTTGCTGGCGATATTCTTAGCCATCCGCAGCAAGCAGGTATTCATTTCCCTGTTTGCCGGTGTGTGGCTCGGGTATATCATCCTGGCAAACGGGGATCCCCTGCGCGGCCTGGCCGATGCGCTGGAAGCGTGTATCAAGGTCTTTGCCGATGCCGGCAATACCAAGGTGATTTTATTCAGCTGCATGGTGGGCGCCCTGATCACCTTCACGCAGTACTCGGGCGGCATGGCCGGTTTTATTCACTGGGTGACGCGCAAGGGATGGGTTAATAATCGACGCAAGGCGGGATTGCTGGCCTGGATTATCGGTATTGTGGTTTTTGTTGAATCGAGCATCTGTGTGCTGGTGGCCGGAGCGGTATCGCGGCCTTTGTTCGACAAGCTGAAAATCTCTCGCGAGCGACTCGCCTATGTTTGCGATTCCACTTCGGCGCCCAAGTGCGTGCTCATTCCGCTCAATGCGTGGGGCGCTTTTGTGATCGGCCTCCTAATCAAACAGGGCATCGAAAATCCGGTGGCCGCTTTCCTCGCCTCCATACCACTTAATTTTTACGCCGTCGTTGCCATCCTGATTGTACTGCTGGTTATTCTGTTCGACTTTGATATCGGGCCTATGCGGCGGGCGGAATATCGCGTTCGCCATGAAGGTAAATTGTTGCCCGACGGTGCGACGCCGCTGGTCTCCACAGAAGTCACATCGGTGCAGGCCAAGCCCGGGGTGCCGCGGCGCGCGATCAACATGCTGCTGCCCATCGGTACGATGGTCGTGATGATGCCGGTGGGGCTGTTTATCACCGGTCAGGGTAATATTCTTCAGGGCTCGGGCGCGACGGCGGTTTTCTGGGCCGTAATCGCCGCGCTGTTACTGGCGGCTGTTTCCTATCGGATACAGGGCCTTTTGTCGCTCAATGAAATTATGACGCAGTTTATGAACGGCGTCGGGGGACTGATTCCTCTGGCGGCGCTGATGATGCTCGCATTCGCCATCGGCGATGTCTGCAAGCTGTTACAGACCGGGCCCTACGTTGCTTCCCTGGCCAAGGCGGCGGTGCATCCGGGTCTGGTGCCGGCGCTCATATTTCTGGTCTCCGGCGCCATCGCTTTTGCCACCGGCACTTCCTGGGGCACCTTTGCCATCATGATACCCATCGCCGTGCCCATGATTGATCCTCTCGGACTCCATCAGGGATTGGTTATTGCCGCTGTGCTCGGTGGTGGCGTGTTCGGCGATCACTGCTCGCCGGTTTCCGACACCACCATTATCTCATCCATGGCCTCGGCCTGCGACCATATCGACCATGTGCGCACCCAGTTACCCTATGCGCTCATTGCGGCGGCTTTTACGCTTGCAGGTTATATTTTCTTTGGATTTTTCTTAATGTAGGCGTATCTTATATATCGATTCCGCGCCTACAGGTTCATTAGGTAATCCTGATGGTGGCATGTCTTTAGTTCAGTTCGCGGGTTATCAGCGAATCTGGGTTATAAAAAGGATACATCCGATTTGGAGAAGAGAATGAATTTTTTCGAACGGTTCGATCATATCCTGCAGAGTAAGAATTCGCTCCTGTGCGTCGGGCTGGATACGGATGTAGAAAAGATGCCGGCATCCGTTCGCCGGCAGCCGGATCCCTTGTTCGCTTTTAATCGGGCGATCATTGAGGCGACGGCGCCTTTTGCTGCGGCGTTCAAGATCAATACGGCTTTTTATGAAGCCCATGGCGTGGCCGGATGGCAGGCGTTGACATCTACGTTCAAATATCTTCCAGACGATGTGCTTAAAATTGCCGATGCCAAACGCGGCGATATCGGCAACACGGCAAAAATGTACGCCAGGGCGCTTTTCGAGGTGCTGGGCGCCGACGCCGTAACCGTCAATCCGCTCATGGGATTGGATTCCGTGGCGCCGTTTCTGCAGGACGAGAAGAAAGGCGTGTTTTTTCTCTGTCTCACTTCCAATGCCGGCGCTGAGGATTTTCAGCATTTTTCCGACGGCGAGCGAAAACTCTATGAGGTTATTGCCGATAGGGTGGCCTCATGGAACGAGCGCAGAAATTGCGGCCTGGTCGTGGGCGCAACCCATCCCGAGGAACTGCGCGGGATACGAAAAATCGCACCGCAGTTGCCGCTGTTGATTCCGGGCATCGGCGCCCAGGGCGGTGATCTGCAAAAATCGGTTCAGTATGGCGCCGGTGAAAACGGACGCGGCGCCATCTATAATTCTAGTCGTGCCATTATCTACGCCTCCAGCGGTGAAGATTTTGCCCGGGCGGCGGCGGCAGCGGCCGAGCGGACAAGAGATGAGTTGAATGAGGCGAAAAAAAATACTTGCAATTGTTCACAATTGTGTTAACTTTTTACTATGAAAGAAATCCTTTTTTATCGGACATCTAATGGTCGATGTCCAGTCGAAGAGTTTCTCGACGAACTTTCCGAAAAACAAACCCGGAAGGTAACTTGGGTTTTACGTATTATTCGTGAAATTGACAAGGTTCCGTCTGAGTATTTCAAAAGACTTGTCAATACTGATGATATATGGGAAGTGCGTGTGCATCAAGATAAACTCTCAATTCGAATCCTTGGTTTTTTTCATAAAAATAAATTTATTGTACTGACTAACGGTTTTATAAAAAAATCACAAAAAACGCCAATTTTAGAAATAAAACTCGCTGAAGAAAGAAAAAAAGACTATATGAATAGGAGTGAATAATGGATGATCTGGAAAGATATATTCA
>JAFGSU010000288.1 GCA_016934435.1 Candidatus Zhuqueibacterota bacterium
ATCCAAAGCAGAGGACAAATCCATGGATAAATTCCTTGGCAAGTTCTCCGCTGAGAAAGCCGCTGAACTAAAAGCCTTCTCCTTTGATCGCAGCGCCATCGCTGGCCGCGGCCTGAAATATGAGAAGCTTGATCAAATGCTGACTGATTTAATGTTAGGTGTCCGCTGATTTTCAACAGTTACCTCATTTAGAGCCCCCAACCTGAACAATTGGTGGTCCGTCAAAACAAAAGCAGGGTGCGATTGCACCCTGCTTTTGTTTGCTGATAGTCTGTTTACCTTTTGACGTGTGAATTGGATATTACATAATGAGATTACTATGCAAAAATCAATTGAGTATTGTTGCAATTTTCGTCCTTCTGAGGTGAAATTGTTTGAAATTTATATCAGACGTAGAATTTCGGTACGAGAAAAAATCACTTATAAAAATAGACTTATCAAAGAGGGTGTTGAATAAAAGCAAAATCCTTAATAAAAGCCGGATAAAACACAGAAAACCGGGCAAAATGAACGTGTCATGAACTTAGTCAGTTCAAAATCAGTAGAAATAATTGTCTTGAATTCTCCTTCTTGAATAATATCGACAATACACCCCGGGTTATAGAATTGGGGATGCCTGTGTCTTGAAACCTCGTCGGTTAGCAACTTAACCATTCGTTTAAGATTCAGCATGATGGCTGTAAAATAGGCCTGCACGGTGAATCTGGTCTTACCAACATAACGACAATGGCCCAGACCATGACCTTGTTTTGCCTCACCAAATTTCCGTTCAATCTTGTAGCGTTCTTTTTTTCCTGTTTGTACTGAGGTGTTTCAATTAACGCTAACCAGATTTCCTTATACTTATCTTTCTTCTTTGTACGGTTATCCTTTAGACAAATGACGGAATGCAATCCTCGATATTCTAAATAGAAATGATTATTGCTATCGTCATATCCTTTATCGCCTGCATAGATGCTGATTGGTAATTCCTGTTTTAGATCACGATCTACCAAGGAGCAAAAATGTTTCCCATCATAAGCTTCCTCTGTGGTGATTTCTAGACTGGTGATCAGCCCTGCTTCAACATTCAGACTTACATGAGATTTATAGCCAAAGGAATATTCAGTCTGTTCAACTTCTTTTCCGCTTTCCGTTTTGAATTTACGTTTATGCTTGGCTCCCCAATGTGCATCCGGATCATGAGGTTCTTTTCCTATATCTTTACGTCTTTTGTCTTTGGCTGTATTTACGTTTGCCGTACTATGGACACTATCTATTACTTGAATTGATCCAAATTGAACGCCACTTTCCTGGGCAATTCATATTATTTCTTCCAGCATCTCATCAAATATTTTGGGTTTTCCGCGTGCTATCAGTCGTTCTCGAAAAACATTCAATGTCGAATGATCCAGTGCTTTCTGATCCACTGCCAATCCTACAAAATATTTTGCTGGTAAATTCTCGTTTATATATACCTCAACCTGTCGTTCTGACAGATTGTACAAAAATGCGATCACTTCCACTTTCAACACTAATGCAGGATCAAATGGTGGCCTCCCTACTACTCCCTGTCCTTTGTATAGTTGGATCAGTTTTTTTGTGAAGCGTTCCCATGGATTTATTGCTCGTAATTTCCTCAAAAAATGGCTTTTCGGTATAACTTGTTTATATAGATATTCTCCGAAAAATGATTCATTTCCTGTTTTTACATATCGCTTCTTTTCCATTTTGACCAGCCTTGTTGTGAGATTACCTTTATTTTTATAAAGTTTCCTTTTTTGGTCCATTAATTGCTTGTTTTTCAACACCCTCATCAAATTTGATTTACATATTTACTTATTCAGGTAAAATGGATAGAAGCCTCTGATTATAAAAAAACGAAAAGTAAAGGGAACATGCATCCGCACCTTCTCTTGAAAATAAGATACCAAGGCACCTGCTCATCTACTAACTGATCTCAGCCATATTTGAGTTTATTGAGAGGTATTAGGAGGGTGTCAACACAAGGAACCCAAATGCACCGTACTTTTTTCTTTAGAACCACGTTTGGTATTCTGCTAATTGTATTGTTGGGCGGTCCATTATTGGCAAAAGCCGCACCATTAGCTGCACCGATTATTGCAACCGTTGATTCGATTGGAAATGTGGGTCAATACTCCTTCTTGGTACTAAATAGCAGCGGGAATCCGGTGATCAGTTATTATGAATGGGTAAGTGGTGATTTAAGGCTGGCAGTGTGCGGTAACAGTACATGTACTTCCGGCAACATCATCAGCACCGTTGATTCGCTCGGAAATGTAGGTGAGTATAGCTCGTTGGCGCTGAACAGTAGCGGAAATCCGGTTATCAGTTATTATGATCACACCAATAGGGATTTGAAATTGGCTATATGCGGGAACGCAACCTGCTCCTCCGGGAATAACATCATTGCTCTTGATTGGACTGATGATGTAGGATGGTATACATCCCTGGTGCTGAACAGCAGTGGCTCCCCGATGATCAGTTATTATGATGATACCAATGGCGATTTGAATCTATATATATGCGGAAACACCACTTGTAGCTGGGCCAATAATTTTACAATCATTGATTGGGTTGGTTCGGTAGGGATGTACCCATCGATGGCCTTGAATAGCAGTGGACATCCGCTAATCAGTTATTATGATGGCAGCAATCAGACCTTGAAACTGGCTGTATGCGGAAATGCTGCCTGTTCAAGCTCTACGATAACGACAATTGACACTGTTAGATTTTATGGCAGTACATCATTGGCTTTGAATAGCAGCGGCAACCCGGTGATCAGTTACTACGATCAGACCAATGGTGACTTGAAACTGGTTGTATGCGGGAATACTACCTGTACATCAGGAATAACCATTACAACGGTGGATGATTA
The DNA here is from genome assembly GCA_016934435.1 of Candidatus Zhuqueibacterota bacterium. Lineage (GTDB taxonomy): Bacteria > Zhuqueibacterota > Zhuqueibacteria > Residuimicrobiales > Residuimicrobiaceae > JAFGSU01. Next base: position 2,879 of record JAFGSU010000288.1, read on the forward strand.
TTTGTATGCGGGAGGGACGAACTCACTGGCATTGACCAGCAGTGATACACCGATCATCAGTTATAGCCGCCGAACGACAAGTCCATTTTCTTCATCCAGCGATTTAATGCTGGCAGAATGCTGGAATGCAACCTGTACATCCAAAACCATAACATCTATTGATACGTCTGGTGATGTGGGGGATTATTCCTCATTGAAATTAAATAGCAGCCAAGACCCGGTGATCAGTTATTACGATCAGACCAATGGTGACTTGAAATTGGCCACCCGCAGCCGTCATGATCTGGAAGTTAACAAAGCAAATGATAGCGGCGGAGTGGGAACGGTGGGGCAAGTCTTCAACTGGCGATTGGGGATCATCAATAGTGGAGATTTACCGGTGATCTTCCAAAATCGGCAATTTATTGTTCAGGATGATCTGCCGGTCGGCCCGGCATATGGTGTGCCCATCGCAAGTAATTTTACCGATATCACCAACAGTGCCAATATTTTCTGTTACATTGCCAGTTATAGCGGCGGAGAAAGGCTGTATTGTGAAGCCGCCGGTGGTGATGTCATCATTGGTGGAACGAACGGCAGGTTTGAGGTTGCTTTCAGTGCCGTACCCGATGCAGTTAGTACGTTAACAAACCCCAGCGGTGTTTGTCGGGTTGATCCTGGCAATGTTGTTTTTGAATATGACGAAACCAATAATCAATGTAACACGGATGCCATAATTGTAGCCGGGGGTCGGGAGATGGATGTTTATGGGAATGGCATTGCTATTGCTGACGGAAAGACATCCCCCAGTATTTTGGATCATACCGATTTTGGAAGTATTGATGTGTTTAGCGGTACAGCATCGTATACATTCACCATCACGAACGCCGGGGACGAGGATTTATCCCTGAGCGGTTCACCACTGATCGAACTGAGTGGTGTAAATGCTGCGGACTTTGATGTTACCTCGCTGCCTTCCCCACTTATTGGTGCTTCAGGAAGTACGACTTTCGAGATAACCTTTGACCCCAATTCCTCCGGCTTGCGGACTGCCACGGTGAGCATTACAAATGATGATCCGAATGAAAACCCTTACACCTTTTCGATACAGGGGACCGGAACGAATCCATCCATGTTAATAACTCCATTAATTACGCCAGCCAATGGTTCAGTGCTAGTTAGTACCGATATGATGGTGATTTTTAATCAAGCGGTTTTGAATGATAGTAGTACGGGATCGGTGACAAATGTGGGTAACTATCTGCTGGTTGAAGATGGGCAAAATGGCATCATTGATACCGTTTCCTGCCTGGCTGGCCCGGGCGGAGATGATACACCGGTCGCCATTCTAAGTGTAGATTATAACGCTGCACGGTATATTGCTACCCTTAATCCAGCCGTAATGGCGGTTGGCAATTACCGCTTGTTTGTTTGCGGTACTACCTCCATTGAAGGGCTTTCCGGAAATGTATTGAATGGCGGACTGTCGGATAGCATCAGTAATTTTCAACTTGTGGCCATGCCCACTGGCGGCGGGACAGGAAATTCTTCGGGGATTACCGCTCTGCGTCTACCTGCCACAGGATTCGCCCCGGATAAAATTTCAGCGTTACCTGAACAGCCGGCTCGGCCTGCTTATTCCCCGCTGGGTGAGTTATGGATGGAAATTCCATCGCTTGATCTCAAGAAAAACATTGTAGGTGTTCCGCAATCCATGGAAGGCTGGGACCTGACCTGGCTGGGCAGTGATATTGGCTATCTGGATGGCAGCGCCTTTCCGACTATGGAAGGCAATACAGCCTTAACCGGCCATGTCTATGATGCCAATGGGCAGCCCGGCCCCTTTGTGAACCTGGATCAATTAACCTGGGGCAGCAGAATTTATTTTCATGCCTGGGGATCGGTGTATACCTATGAGGTGCGAACCGTATCCTCCCGAACGAATCCGGATGACGTGAATGTCATTACCAAGCACGAAGATTATGATTGGATTACATTAATTACCTGCCGTGGATATGACGAGATAAGCGATTCTTATCGCTGGCGAACGGTTGTGAGAGCCATCCTGGTGGATGTTTCGGCAGATGAATAGTATTATTTATAGGGATGGGGTGAAACGCCCCATCCTTACCTTAAAAATTTCACCACCATGCATTCAATTTCCTCCCTCACCTGCGGATGTTTCGCAGCCCAGCGGTGTACCGGATGCGGGCAACCGGGGACGATATATTTCTTAAAAACATCACAATGCGATAACGCCTGCATATAGAGCTCAACCACCTGCGGCGGAATGATATCGTCCTGTTCGCCGATGATGAACAGGATCTTGCCGTGAAAGTGCGCCAATAGCTTGATAATATCGCTTTGCAGGTAGGAGATTTCTGCGCGGATGATTTCGGCAATATAAGTGTCTTACGCAAGTGTATTCTGGAAAACAGTTCCCTCCGGATTCGGAATAGACAAATGGATCATGATCCCGCAGGCGGGTAAGATAGACTTTTTTTGTACAAACCAGTATTCCAACTCGTCAGAAGCCATGACCAGTCGTGGGTCATATCAAAAACCTGTTTTGTTGGAGAAGATGATATAGCCGGACGACCGGGACGATGATTTGTTTCTCCAACTTGATATTCGGTCTTTACATAACCACTTTACTCCAACAAGCGCAGCATATCATAGACAGAAATTTTCCCAACCCGCATTCGTTCGGCTATTTAATGGTATGACAATGGTTTCCCCGATTCTCTGAATAAATCAATAAATTGGGTCAAGATTTGTTGCTGTCTTCGCTTCAGACGTTATTCCATGATAGGATAACCATCGATTTTTTCAGTGTATTACAATAAAATATATAAAACTTCTGCTTAATGGATTTTTACTGGATGGGTCTGATAAACACAACTATTAAGGTAGCCCTTACGTGGTATGGGCTGATCTCTGTCTTTCTTTTTTTCCTTTACGCGCTGGATAAGAA
>JAFGSU010000289.1 GCA_016934435.1 Candidatus Zhuqueibacterota bacterium
ACTCTCATTGTTGCTCCACAAGCAAGGAATCCATGCAGGAGACCGTGTCGCCATTCTCAGCGAAAACAAACCCAATTGGGGGCTGGCCTATTTTGCCATCACAACGATGGGCGCTGTGGCGGTGCCGATTTTGCCGGATTTTAACAGTATCGAAGTCAAGCACATTCTTCGCCACTGCGGCGCCAAAGCGATCTTTGTTTCCGAGCGGTTGTACAATAAAATCGAAGATGAATTTGAATCTTCCCTGCGGACTGTTTTCCTGATTGAAGACTTTTCCATCATTCCGTTGCAGACGAAAAAGGATCGATTGCAGGACATTATCGCCGAAGGAAGCAAGGAACTGGCAAAGATCAAGAGCGCAGCACTGCGACTGGCAGGGAAAAGTCGTGCTGAAGCGCGCGAACAGGACCTGGCCGCCATTATCTATACTTCCGGTACCACCGGCAATTCCAAGGGCGTCATGCTTACTCATAAAAATATCGTATACGACGCCGTCGCCACCACTCAGATCATCCAAATCGACGAAACAGATCGATTGTTATCCATCTTGCCGCTCTCGCATGCCTACGAATGTACCCTGGGGCTTGTTATCCCCATCATGATCGGCGCTTCCGTGTATTATCTCGATAAACCACCGACGGCAAAAGTTCTTTTACCTGCGATGGAAAAAGTCAAGCCAACCGTTGTTCTGTCAGTTCCACTCATTATCGAAAAGATATATAAAACGCGCATCCTGCCCCGTTTTACCCAGAAGCGAATCATTCGCGGATTATACAAGTATGAAATGGTTCGTAAGAAATTGCATAAAAAGGCCGGAAAAAAACTGTTAAAAGTCTTTGGCGGTGCATTGCGCAGTTTTTGTATCGGCGGCGCGTCGCTTTCGCCGGAGGTGGAACTGTTCTTACGCGAAGCCGGTTTTCCTTACGCCATCGGTTATGGGCTGACTGAGACTTCTCCGCTAATTGCGGGCAGCGATCCATACGGAACCGTCCCTCGTTCAACCGGCAAACCACTGCCCGGCATTGAAATAATGATTGATACTCCCGATCCATATACCGGGGAAGGAGAAGTTCTGGCTCGAGGCCCGGTGGTTATGAACGGCTATTATAACGATCCAACCAGAACAGCGGAGGTGTTGAGCAAAGATGGCTGGCTGCGTACCGGCGACCTGGGCGTTTTTGATGAAAATGGAAATCTCTACATAAAAGGCCGTTTGAAAAACGTCATTATAGGTCCCAGTGGAGAAAATATCTATCCGGAAGAGATAGAGGCCATTATCAATGAGCATGAAGACGTTTTAGAATCCCTGGTTTATGAGCAAAACGATCAATTGGTGGCCAGAGTCTATCTCAATTATGAAGAGCTGGATAATGAATTTAGAGCACAAAAACTGGACGATACCCAGGCAAAGCAGCGTATAGTGGAGCTTTTGGAACAAATTCGCACCCAGGTCAACGCCAGAGTTGCGTCGTTTTCAAGAATCAACAGGATCATTGAACAACCGGAACCGTTTGTGAAAACACCGACGCAAAAAATTAAACGCTTTTTATACGTTTAATCCAATCCATAAACTGAAAGGTGATTTGTTTCACAATTTGGTACGGCTATTGCATTATATTAAGAGTGATTTGAACTGTGGTTTTAGTCGGGATTTACGGATGAGAAGACCGGGAGAACCGGAAACAGAGGGATTCGTTTGGATTTTATTTTAGATACATATCCCCATATCTCTTACTCTATCAAGGATCCGCAGCAAATACTCACGCCGCGGCTGCTGGTTTTTAAGCGGCAGGTGGATTATAACATCGCGACCATGCGGCGATTGCTTGAAAACGTACAGCCGCCATTGAATCTGCATGTGTTATGCCCGCATGTGAAAACGCACAAGTCGTCGTGGGTGACAAAAAAGCTCATGCGCGAAGGGATTCATTGGTTCAAATGTTCGCCCAATGAGCTCGATATGCTGCTGCAGGCGGGCGCCGCAAATATATTTCTGGCCTATCCCCTAGTGGAGGCCATGGCTCGGCAGGTAGCGGGAAAAATAATCGCCCATCCGCAGATAAAATTGTACGTCCAGGTTTCCCATGACGAGCACGTTGCATTTTTGCGGCGCGCGCAACAGGAATATGATATCGAATGGCACTATTTTATCGATTTGGATGTCGGCATGAAACGAACCGGCATCTCGCCGCAGAAGGCTTTTGACTTTTATCGGAGCATTGCCGAAGAAAAAAACATGGTGTTAGCCGGACTGCACGCCTACGACGGGCATAATCATCTGTCGACGATTGAAGAGCGCCGGGAGGAAGCGCAGCGCTCGATGGGTTCTCTGTTAGAAGCGGTGTATACGTTCAGGAGCCATTCCGTGCACGTGCCGCGCATTATAGTGGGTGGCACGCCGGCTTTTCTGCCCGACGCTGAAATTCTGTATGGACAGGATTTGGATTGTGAAGTTTTGTTGTCGCCGGGCACATGGATTTATTTTGATACCACTTACGGCAAAAAAATGCCGGATACATTCGTCCCCGCCGCCTTGATCCTTTGCCAGGTGATGGATGAATTGGGAGATGACCTGTACACTTTGAATCTCGGACATAAACGCTGGGCTGTGGATCAGGGACCGGTGGAGCTTTTCAGCATTTCCGGCATGACGGCGGTGAAGTGGAGCGAAGAACACACGGTGGTGAAAGCGCCGCAGAATGTGCGCTTGCGTATCGGAGATTATATTCTCATGGTTCCCAGACATGTCTGTTCGACGGTCAATCTGTGGGAATATTTTACCCTTATCGGCTCTGACGGCGGCATCAATGTTGAACGGTGCATGATTGATGCGCGTAACCGGTAAATCTTGAATATTCTGTTTGACAGGAGTATCATATGAAATATCTAATAATGGGTGTTATATTTTTTCTGGCGATAGCGGCGCCGTTTGCCTATTCCGATAGCCCGCCCCTGTACCTTGATCGGGCCTATGAGCCCATCGTTATTTATGGAGGCGCTCTCGATGCTACATTTCGCGCCGGGGCGCCTATTAGCGATCTGTACCTGTGCGCTTATGATGCGGCTACGCAAACTTGGCGCGTGATGCCCTTCCAGATTGATGAAAGATTCCATACTTTTGACAAATATAAACCCGGGAAAGAGGAGGCCAAACGCCATACTTATTTCATAGCCGACGAGGATGTATCTTTTGATTATGACGATGAACTGGTATTTCTTTGCGGCGATCTGGGCGATAAGGCGCCGGATAAATCGTGGATCGACGATGCCGAATCGCACCAGTACGGCCGGGTGCAGATAACCCTGTGGGATCCGCTCGACCAGAATAAAGTTGGATATGCCTATTTGTACCGGTCCTCTACCTGGAATCAAACCATACCGGACAAATATCAGATGGCGTTCGATTCAACCACCGTAACCGTGTCGAGTTATGCTTATCAAGTTCGGATGAGCCGGACCACATCGCTTATTGAAGATATTGCATTCAAGCCACCCTTTGGCACAGGGGTTGATATATTTGACACACAAAAAATTCGCCTCATCGGTTATATTTATCTCAACGGCATTTCTCTGTCACCAGGGCGATATGGAACACCGGCGGCCAATGAAGTGGATAACTTGTATGCATATCCGGACCACCTGGAGTATACCCGTAAGCCCAGGGTTCGGGTCGTTGTGGAAAGAAGGATGACCATCCAGTTCGGCCCGCTGGTAGTGAGGGAGGTGGCATTTTATCTGACAACCAAGTATTATCCTCATAGCGGCACGGTTGATGGCGGGGCCGACCTAAATCCGGATGCCTTGAAAAGGGAGTTCCCGGGTTTAAAGGGTACCTGGATTTTTCGTTTCGACATGCTGCGGCAGTCTTGGGATTTTAGTAAAGACGCTCAGGGCATGAAGTTCTATAACGCCTACAACGACGGCATCCCTGTGGATGGTGTGCCGGACAATCCTGATACGACGCTGAGCGTCCCCATCCGCCAATGGAATCTGTGCAGCGGCGAGCAGGGATCGCTCTTCACCTATACGGCATTCGAAGATACCACCTGGAAACGAACGCGCTTGTATTATTATGACAACAAAAACGGCGGTCAGGGTGACGGCTCCGTCATAACCGGTGGCGATACCGGCGATGGTGTTTCTTATGGGGATATGGGATTTGTATTATACAGTTCCACCGAAGATAGTGTCAGTCTTGAACTGGGATTCACTGCCTACTTTTTGCCGAAAAATTACGGTAAAACAGATGGTGAAAAACTCTTGCAGCAGGTACAAAATAAAGTGGTATTTGGTTCCTACCGCCAGACGGACGTGGAGCCGGAGCATTCGCGACAGTATCCTTCCGAATTTCAGCTGCTCGGTAATTATCCCAATCCCTTTAACGGGGAAACGAGGATTTGTTTCAGTCTCCCCTATAGAGCAAAGGTAAAGGTGACCGTGTTCGATGTCCACGGACGCCAGGTAATCTCCCTTGTGGAAAAAACGCTCCATGATGGTATGCATGAAGTGAAATGGAATGGCACCTCGACTTCGGGGCAGATGGTTGCATCGGGCGTTTACTACTGTCGTCTGAATACGGAAGGCTTTTGTCTGCAAAAAAAACTGCTGTTATTGCGTTAAGCGGAAGGTTTGTTACTATGCGCAGGATTTTGCCAATATTTTTATTATTAATACTCGCGGTCATCATTTTTTGTACGGTCGATCACGGCCTGGCGCCGTTGCCGGGAAAACTGGTCGCGCACGTCTATTTTCACGACACGCCACCGGAGGACACCCAGGGCGTCTATCTCATTGTCGCACCCGAATTCCCGCCGCACGCGATCAACGAGCTATATCATTCCTCAAACAGTCTGCCTATTGATCAGGATACTGTTATAGCGGAGATGGATTTGCCTTTTGGTCATTATGCTATGTTGAGTCTGTGGTGGTATAGTACTGAAACCAAATCCAACCTTGCGGACTGGCTGGTGTTGCCTCTTGATAATGATCTGATGCCGCTGGGTTTTGATATAACAAGGGAGCAACCGGCTTTCCATATTGATCTGGATGCTTACTGGGATCGCGTCGACCACAACGCCGCTATCGAGGGTACCATTACATTCAATGGACCGTTTCCTTCAAATACCATGGTCACCGCCGTCGCAGCCTATTCCATCAAACCTGAGAGCGGCGGTCAATACCTCGCCTGGCTGCGCGCCATCGATTTCAGCGTCGGTACTAATCCTTACCATTATCGATTGCCTGTCACCGATGGTTATATCCAGTACGTCGTAGTGTTCTGGTTGCCCGAAAATGCTGCGCTGACCGAATTCTCCACCCTGGGATTTTATGAGGACCCTCTTAATCCCGGTCAGCCTGGTTACCTGGAAATCGATGTCGGACAGACGATTGAAAATATTGATATCTATGCCGACTGGACCCGGAGGAACGCACAGCCATGAGGAATGCCATGCTGTTTTGCCGGGTCATGTTTTGGGGCCTGTTTTTGCTGACGGTTGCTGCGTTAGCCGGTACGGGCATTCGCGGCCGCGTAACGGACATGGAATCGGGCGAGCCGTTACCCGGCGCCAATGTTCAGGTCTTGAATACCGTGCGCGGCGCCGTCGCCGATGAGAACGGTAATTTTGTCATCGAAAATCTGCCAGCCGGAACCTATTCATTGAAAATATCCATTCTCGGCTACCGCGCCCTGCAGGTGCAAAAGGTCATCGTGCAGGCAGATCAGGTAGTGAAGGTCGAGGCGCGGTTGAAATCCACGCCCATCGAGATGGATCCCATGGTGATATCCGCCGGCAAGACCAAACAGAGTCTGGATCAGGCGCCGGTCTCGCTTTCGGTGGTTTCCTCGCTGGAAATCAAACAGCGCAACGCCACCAATCTCATCGAAGCGTTGGAGACAGCGCCCGGCATCCACTTTGTCGGCAACCAGATCAACATCCGCGGCTCCACCGGCTATACCTTCGGCGCCGGTAATAAAGTGCTGTTGCTGTTGGATGGCGTGCCGGTCTATGCCAGCGACACCGGCGAGTTCAACTGGGACATGCTGCCGCCGCTGGATATCGAGCAGATCGAGGTGCTCAAAGGCGCCGGATCGACGCTATGGGGCGCCTCGGCTCTGGGCGGCGTGGTGAATGTTTTAACCAAAGACCCTTCTCCAAAAGGCCGGTTGCTGTTCTCAACCTCGGCCGGTAAATACGACGCACCCTATTATGATGCATGGCGCTGGACCGATCCGGATCGGCTTTATTATACGCGACAGGATGTCAGCTACAGCCACAAGTTCGGACCCTTCGGCATGCGGGTGTCAGCCGGTTATTTCAATACCACCGGATATACGCAGTTAGGCGAGGCGACCAAATACAACCTGGTCGGCAAGTTCGATTATCTCTTCCAGGGCGGAATCAAATGGACGCTATATTCGGCTTACAGCTATGTGGATCGCGGTTTCTTCGTGCAATGGAAGGGACCGAACGATCCGTATGAAGTGGATGCTAAAAATCTCGACAACTACGCCACCACCAACCAGCTCAACGCCTATAGCAAATTAGCCATTCCCTTTTCCCCCACATTTGCCATGAGTCTGCGCGCTTCCTTTGTGCGCACGTTGATGGGCAATCAATTCGGACAGGACAGCGGCTTTAATCCGGCCTATGGCCAGGGCGCTGAAGTGCAGGCGGACTGGATTCCGCATATTGACCACATGGTCACCGCCGGATTGCAGTATCAGCACGATACCGGCAGCACCGAATATTTCGGCGACCACAAAGGCTATTTCCTCGGCCCCTATCTGCAGGATGAATGGAAGATACGAGGTAATCTTCGTCTGACAACCGGTTTTCGCTACGATCGCTACCAGCTGGTGGGCGGCTTGAAGGAAGATTTATTCAGTCCGCGTATCGGCGTCAACTGGCAGCCGTGGCCCATCACCAGCATTCGCGCTTCGGCGGGCAGCGGCTTTCGTGCCGCCACCATCGTTGAGCGATTCCTCGAGTTGACGATCATGAATTTTAAAATCATCGCCAATCCAGAGTTGAAAGCGGAAAAATCGTGGGCGTTTGATCTGGGCCTGCGGCAGTACATCAATGAAAACTGGAATGTGGATGTATCGTTTTTCGATAACGAATACTGGCGCATGATCGAAGCTCATATGGATTTGATCCGGGGACAGGTGCAATTCCGTAACATCGATCGCGCCCGCATTCGCGGCATCGAGGCCACCACCAACTTTAGCCATCCCATGCAATGGAAAAAGGTGCCGGTCACGCCCAACCTGCAGATCAGCATCACGGCCATGGATCATGAGGATCTGACCTGGCATGAACCTCTGGTGTATCGGCCGAAAACGATTTTCACCGTTAAAGCCGGTTTGCGCATTCAGCGAGCTCTCTTGCAGGCGGATTGGCGATACGCCAGTCGGATCGAAGCGGTCAAGCTGTATCCCATCAACGATCGCGTGCCGATGAAATTTCTCGACGTGCGGTTGAACTATGAGTGGAAATGGCTCAGTTTCAAGCTTGGCGTGAATAATCTCTTGCAATACAACTATGCGCCGATGGAGAGCAATCTCATGCCGCAGCGGATGTTCACGGTGGGATTGCAGGGGGAATTGTGAGGGTTATATATGTGGCGCGATACCGATAACATTTAAATCGTCGATCTTTCATCGATCATCCGCTCTTTGCGTGTCTTGAATTACCTTAATCAGCAGGATCCTTCTTACTCAATTTTGGATCATTCGTTATAATCCATAGTAATGCATGTGTATCGATCAAGTATTTCAAGACATATATTCCTTAAAATCATCCCATGGTTCGTCAAAATCATGAGTTAATTTGATCAAACCTTTTGCCGATCCTAATCTACGTTTGGGTTTAATTTGATCAACTAATATCAACTTGACAATGGGTTGATTTCTTTTAGCTATAATTAGTTCTTCACCATCTACCACTTTTTGAATCAATTTTGATAGATTCGTCTTTGCTTGATGTATATTTACTTGTAACATTTTTTCACCTTTAATTAATTAGCTAACTACATTTGAATGGTAGATATTAGCGCCGATGATGTCGGAATCGGCTCATAGGCTCATGAATACCTTTCGAATCTCACCCACCGCCCAATCGATATCGGCTTTGGTCACCACTAACGGCGGGGCCAGGCGGATGATGTGCTTGTGGGTGTCTTTGGCGAGGATGCCATGCTCCTTCATCGCTTCGCAATACCGGCGGGCGCCGCCGGCCGATTCTTTCAGGACAATACCCACCCAGAGGCCAATGCCGCGGATAAAATCGATATGTTGTGTATCAATTTTTCGTAATTCACTCATCAGATACTCGCCCATTACTGCGGCATTTTCGAGCAGGTTTTCTTCCACCAGGATCCGCAGGGCCTCGCGCGACACCGCGCAGGCCAGAGGATTACCGCCATAGGTGGAGCCATGCGTTCCCGGCTCAAAGACGCCTAGAATTTCTCGACTGGCCAGCACCGCCGAAACCGGATACATGCCACCCGACAGCGCCTTGCCGATGGCGATGACATCCGCTTTGACGCCTTCATGTTCGCTGGCCAGCATCTTGCCGGTTCGGCCCAGACCGCTCTGAATCTCGTCGCACATCAAGAGCACATTATGAGCCTTGCAAATCTCCCAGGCCTGTTTCAGATAGCCTTTGGGCGGCGAAACGACGCCCGCTTCGCCCTGAATCGGCTCCACCAGAAAGGCGACGGTATTCTTGTTGATGGCTTTTTCAAGCTCTTTGATATCGCCATAGGGCACCATGACAAATCCGGGGGTATAGGGGCCGTAATAGTCATGGCCGTCTGGATCGTCGGAAAAGGAGACGATGGTGATGGTACGGCCGTGAAAATTTCCGGTGCAGACGATGATTTCGGCTTTGTCGAGTTCGACGCCTTTTTTCAAATAGCCCCATTTCCTCGCTGTTTTGATGGCGGTTTCCACCGCCTCGGCGCCGCTGTTCATCGGCAGCATCATCTCATAGCCTAACAATTCACAGGTTTCTTTTGCGAACAGCGGCCAGAGGTTGTTGCGAAAGGCGCGGCTGGTCAAGGTCAATTTTTCCACCTGCTCCTGGATCACCTTGATCAGGCGGGGATGACAATGGCCCTGATTGACGGCGGAATAGGCTGCCAGACAGTCCAGATATTTTTTACCTTCAACGTCCCAGACCCAGGGACCCTGGGCACGTTCGATGACGACATCTA